>DYON01000064.1:0-10316 GCA_020720525.1 Acetofilamentum sp. | reverse complement strand
ATGCATAGACCACCAAACAAACTGGTTTTGCAATCTAAAAACAAATGACAAAAAAGAGCTGTCATGCAGAGTTTTGCTCTAAAAAGCATTTCGAATGTAGCAGCTTGCAAAGTATCGAAGCATGGCATTGATTACATCGACATTCTTCGATACATTTCGTGGACTTAATGCATGGTTTGCCACGAAACACTCAGAATGACAGTTGTTTATAGGTTTTTGTTTTCCTGAAATTTTAAAAACTGCTGTCATGCATAGACCACCAAACAAACTGGTTTTGCAATCTAAAAACAAATGACAAAAAAAACGCAGTCATTCTGAGCGGAGTCGAAAAACGGCTGTGTTTTTTAATCTCCTGAATAAGTGTGAGTTGCAAAATTTTGTCGTTAGCCGTAAAAAAATTTAATGCTTCAATAAAAAATAGCGCATTAAGAAAACTTCTATTTTCCGACAGACTCTGAATCTCCAATAATTCATATATTTGTCGGCAAGCATTTCAACGACAAGCCGTATATATGATTAATGGGAAAAAAATTGTTGTGGTTTTTCCAGCCTACAATGCCGAAAAGACAATAGAACTCACCTATTCCGAAATTCCGCTCGACATTGTTGACGACGTGATTTTGGTTGACGATTGCAGCCGCGACAGCACAGCCGAAGTTGCAGCGCGTCTGGGAATTAAGCATATTGTTCGTCACGAAAAAAACAAAGGCTACGGCGGAAATCAGAAAACATGCTACAACAAAGCGCTCGAAATCGAAGCCGACATTGTAGTAATGCTACACCCCGACTACCAATACACGCCAAAGCTTGTTGCTCCGATGGTTCATGTGATTGCAGCAGGAGTTTATCCGGTTATTTTTGGATCGCGAATTTTGGGTCGTGGGGCTCGCAAAGGAGGAATGCCATTTTACAAATATGTTTTTAATCGTGTCCTCACTGGGTTTGAGAATATTGTTATCGGACAAAAACTATCCGAATACCACACAGGCTACCGTGCTTTTTCGGCCGATGTGCTTCGCAAAATCAATTACGAGGTAAATTCCGACGATTTTGTATTCGACAATCAAATGATTGCTCAGATATTTATGGCTGGTTTCGAAATTGCCGAAATCACCTGTCCAACAAAATATTTCGAAGATGCTTCGTCAATCAATTTTAGGCGCAGCACCAAATATGGTTTTGGCGTTATAGGAACAGCTTTCCGCTACCGTTTTCACAAATGGGGTATTTCCAAAAGCAAGCTGTTTGCTAAGTCGTAGATTTTTGGGTGCATGTTTTTCCCTAACCGCGGACCGCAGAGATTTTTACTCAGTCAACTCCGAGTCAACTATTCTTTGTATTTTCGTACATTAATAAAAAAACGTCTGGAAATGCGCAAAAAATTAGTTGCCGGCAACTGGAAAATGAACCAAAATTCCATCGGAATTTCAGAATTTGCTTCCAAATTACTTACTAAGTTACAAAATTCGCAACCCAACTCCGATATTCTTATTTGTCCGCCCTTTGTGTATTTACCCCAACTCACAGCGTTGTTTGAAGGTAGTTCTGTTCAAATTGGAGCTCAGAATGTAAGCAACAATTCGAAAGGCGCTTTCACAGGCGAAGTTTCGGCTGCAATGCTCACCGACATTGGTTTGAGATGGTGTATTGTTGGTCATTCCGAACGTCGCAAATTCAACCACGAGACCGACGAAGAGCTAATTCAGAAAATGGAACTGTTGTTTGCCGAAAAAATAAATCCTATTTTTTGTTGTGGCGAAACACTTCCCGACCGCAATGCCGAGAAGCATTTTGAAATAGTGCAACAACAAATCGAAAGCACTTTGTGCGCAATGACCACCAACATTGTGGAAACAATTACCATTGCTTACGAACCTGTTTGGGCCATTGGCACTGGAGTAACAGCTAGCAAAGAACAGGCACAAGAGATGCATGCATTCATTCGTGACCTCATTGGTAAACAATTTGGCGATAGCATTGCCCAAAATACTCACATTTTGTATGGAGGTAGTGTAACCGCCGAAAACGCACAAGAACTTTTCTCGATGCCCGATATCGACGGAGGTCTTGTTGGAGGTGCTTCGTTGAAAGCCGATTCGTTTTTTCAAATCATTAATAACTGTAAATAATGCAACAACACGATTTTCTTCAAGTAACGCTCCTCAATATTCCTGCCGACGAAGATATCAGGGATATTTTGATGACCGTTTTGCTCGACCATGGTTTCGATAGTTTTTGGGACGAAGACGAAAAACTTCATGGATACATTGCATTCGAGAAATTCGATTCATGCAAAGTAAGCGAAGCCATTGCAAAAACAACAAGCCAACCCATCAAAATGGAAGTAGCTGCACTTGAAAACAAAAACTGGAACGAAGAATGGGAAAAGAACTTCGATGCGGTTGAAATAGACGGGCAAATATATGTGTACGCTCCATTTCATCCTGCTAAACCCGAAATTCCTTTCCAAATAAAAATTGTCCCCAAAATGTCGTTTGGCACAGCCCATCATGCAACAACCGCCTCGATGCTAAAACTGATGCTCGACATCGACTTCAAAAACAAAACGGTTATCGACGCTGGAACAGGTACCGGAATTCTGGCTGTTTTTGCCGAAATGAAAGAAGCTGCATCGGTTTTCGCCTACGACAACGACGAGTGGTCGGTTGCAAATTCATTAGAAAACATTGAACGCAATTCGTGTAAGCGAATCGACATCGTTTTGGGTGAAAACGAAGTTATTGCTGAAAAAAAGTGTCAAATTTTACTAGCAAATATTCATAAAAATGTAATTTTAGGCGACCTCCCTACATATTCATCTGCACTCGAAAATGGTGGTTTAATGCTACTTAGTGGGTTTTACATCGACGATCTCCCCGATATTTCGGAAGCCGCCGAAAAACTTGGATTCGAAATTGACAACTTCCTCACAAAAGAAAATTGGGTTGCGGCACGTTTTACAAAGATAAAATAAGACATTATGAGAATTGCAATTACACTTTTTGTATTATTTACAACCACATTGAGTTTTGGTCAGTTGAAGCAATTTACCGACGATCCAAATGCATTTGTTGGCGAAATGACCGGCCTCTACACCGCTATCGAAAACAAAGACCAGCGCAAAGAAGGCGAAACATTTATGCTCGAAAAATTCACTCCATTTTGGACTGGAGGTTTCATGAACGACAATCAAAAAAAGGTTGTAATTGCAAATTGCAATTATATGCTCAAGAAAAAAATGAAAGCATATCCACATTTCATGAACTACATGGTGAGTCTTCTCAATTTGTCGGAATCGGGCAAGCTTTCATCGTCGTTCGAACCATGGCATCAAACCTTAGATAAATTGATGGAAAAATCGACAAGCAATTCGTTTTTGAATTTTTTAGCTTCGTCGGATTCGTTGTTTTTGATGAATTATTTGTATGTATCGAATACAACCAGGTGGGTTGCAAGCAACAGCAACTACAATTTCTCATTCGAAGAAGAGCCAGTCGTTTTCTTTCCATCGCTCATTCTTACATGCTATGCCAACAATGATAGTGCAGTTATTTACGACACTCGCGGAAAATATTATCCTTTACAGAAAAAATGGGTTGGCGAAAAAGGAAAAGTCGATTGGTCGCGTGCAGGTCTAAAGCCAGAAGATGTGTATGCTACTTTTGGCGCATACACGGTTGAACTTAAAGGCCGAGAATTTACGGTCGATTCGGTTCAATTCTACAATTCCGAATTTTTTGGTGTCACTCCCCTTCCCGGTCAAATTACCGACAAAGTACTTGCCAATCGGCAAGGCGACGCCGCTTTGTATCCCGAATTTAAGTCGTACGATTCGCGCTTGACCATCAAAAGCATTTATGCCGATGTCGATTACGAAGGCGGTTTCACTATGCGTGGCTCGAAACTTCTTGGCTCGGGCGACGAATACAACGATGCCATTTTGACATTTAAAAAAGATGGGCAACCATTTTTGGTAAGCCGATCGAAAGGCTTCAGTATCCGCAAAGACCGTGTAAACAGCGAACGCGCCTCGGCAACTATTTACTTCGAGGGCGACTCCATTTTTCACCCAGGCCTAGTGATGCGCTATACCGATAAAGAATTCGACAAATCGGAAGAAAAATGGATTCCAAAACGCGAAGTCGCTTTTTTTCGCGACGCAGAAGGTTTGCGCAAATCGCCATTTTTCGACACCTATCACAAACTCGACATGTATTTCGAAGCATTGTATTGGAAAATGGACGAACCTAAAATCGATTTCCAAATGATTCGTGGACCAGGCTCTGAAAGCGACGCTATGTTCGAATCGGTCAACTACTATAGCGAAGGACGTTTCGAAAAAATCAGAGGTCTCGACGATATTCATCCACTCCAAACACTTAAGAATTTCGCCAACCTACAAGGAACGCGTTCTTTTTCGGTAATCGATTATGCCAGTTATCGTAGAATACAAGTCGAATACATTAGAGCTCAAATTATCGATCTTGCAATTCAGGGCTTTATCAATTACGATATGGATCACGATCGAATTATTCTTAAAGACAAGGTATATGATTATCTCAATGCCAAAGTGGGAAAAACCGATTACGATGTATTGCAGTTTAAATCGGTTATTAATGCCGAGCCCAATGCCACATTTAGTCTTCTTAATTGGGATTTGAAAATGCGTGGAATTTCGCGTGTATTTTTGAGCGACTCGCAAAAAGTATATATCTACCCCACCGACCAAGAAATATTGATGAAGAAAAACCGTGATTTTTTGTTTGCTGGTAGGGTTCACGCAGGGATGTTCGATTATTATGGAAAGAATTTCTCCTTTGAGTACGATAAATTCAAACTCAATTTGCCAATTATCGATTCTATGACTTTTAAAGTTCGAAGCAGAAAGCCCGACGACTACGGCTATTTTCCACTTGTGAGAGTAACCAGTGTAATCGAAAACCTAAGCGGCGATATTTTAATTGATCACCCCAACAACAAATCGGGATTGAAGTCGTATGGCGAATACCCCATTTTCAATTCAAAGAAGTACTCGTTTGTTTACTACGACAAAAATTCCATCTATCCAGGAGCATATCCGCGCGAGGACTTTTTCTTTCGTGTCGATCCGTTCACCCTTGATAGTCTCGACGATTTTTCGACCGATGGTCTTGAATTTTATGGCTATTTGGCTTCGGCTGGAATTTTCCCCGATATCACTCAGCCTTTGAAGGTGATGCCCGACTATTCGCTTGGTTTTCTCAACAACACTGGAGCCGCTGGCTACCCAACCTATGGTGGAAAAGGTACCTATTATGGCATTGTTAATTTGTCGAACCAAGGATTACGAGGTTCGGGGAAGCTCAATTATTTAAGTACCGAAAGCAAATCGGAGAGTTTTTTGTTTTTTCCGAACGGGATGGAGGCTCGTGTAAAAGACTACACCATTGCCGAAAAGAAAGGCGGAGTTGAATTTCCGCCAGTTGAAGCACACAATGTCGACGAAAAATGGTCGCCCTACGAAGATATTCTTTCAATCACTACTACCGACCAACCAGCCCGTCTTTACAAAGAGGAAACTGAGATGACCGGAACCCTCAATGTAACACCAGCCGGATTGACAGGAAACGGAAAACTCGAATTCAAAAACGCAGTGATGACATCCGATTTATTTAAATTCAAAAACCGCGCTTTCGATACCGACACCTGCGACTTTTTGCTCAAAACAATGGACGAAGACGAATTGGCTTTTGAAACCAAAAACTACAAAGGGCATGTCAATTTCGACGAACGTAAAGGCGAGTTCAAATCGAATGGAGGAACTTCGTTGGTAAAATTCCCTGTGAACGAATACATTTGCTACATGGATCAGTTCGACTGGTTTATGGACAAAGACGAAATCGATTTGCAAAACAACGCCACCAATATTCCAGGTCTCGAAAACATGGACATCAAAGAGTTGGCCGATGTCGATTTGGCTGGTTCGGAGTTTATATCCACACATCCTGCGCAGGATTCGTTGCGATTCCGATCGTCGCGAGCAACCTACAGCTTAAAAGAAAAGATTATCTATGCCAGCGATGTAAAATTCATCAAAGTAGCCGATGCAACAATTTTCCCAGGCGATGGCAATGTTACCATTTTGCGAAAAGCCGAAATGGTTCCGCTCGAAAACGCACAAATTTTGGCCAACAATACTACCAAATACCATACAATTAGCAGCGCAAAAGTGTTTGTTTATGGTCAAAAAAGCTATGCAGGGAATGGCTACTACGATTACATCGACGAAATGGATGGAATGCAGCGTATTTTTCTCGATAAAGTGGGAGTTGACTCTACTCTTCAATCGTATGGACGAGGTCATATAAGCGATTCGCTCGAATTTACACTCAGTCCATTTTTCGATTTTCAAGGCGATATTAGATTGAGTGCCAACCGCGAATTCCTCACTTTCGATGGTGGAACAAGAATCAAGCAAAATTGCGACACATTGGGCTTGTATTGGGTGAAATTCGAAACCGAAATCAATCCCATGGAAATCTACATTCCTATTCCCGAAACCATTAACGATATTTTTGGAACCAGAATTTACGCTGGTTTATATCTCAACAGCGACTCGGTTGGTGTGTATCCAGCATTTCTAACGAAAAAATATCTTGGTGGCGACCCAGAACTTTCATCTTCGAGCGGATACCTTACTTGGGACCATCAAAGCAACGAATACCGTATATCGTCCAAAGAAAAGCTGGCTCAGCAAATGCTTCCGGGCCGCTATTTGAGTTTGTCGGTATTTAAATGTTTTGCACGAAGCGAAGGAAAGCTCTCGTTTGGAAACAATTTTGGAAGAGTTTCGATGAACAATTATGGCACTATCGATCATTATATGCGCGACGACAGCACCATGTTCTACACAGTTTCGGATCTCGACTTTTTCTTCTCGAACGACGCATTGAAAATAATGCAAGAAAGCTTTGCCGCAGCCCCCGATTTAGAACCTACCAATGTTCGCAGCGAACTCTACAACAAATACTTAGGCGAAGTTCTCACTCCCGAAGAGGCCGAAAAAGCCGAAAGTGAACTTATTTTGTATGGCTATTTCAAAAAATTGCCCGAAAAGTTGGCTCATACAATCTCTTTCACCGACCTCACACTCAAATACAACCATTCTACCAAAAGCTATGTTTCTATTGGCAAAATTGGCATTGGAACCATGGGCGAATTGCAAATAAACAAATATGTAACTGGTCGCGTTGAACTTTCTCAGAAACGAAGTGGCGACCGACTCACCATTTATATTGAAATTTCACCTTCGGAATGGTACTTTTTCTACTATTCGGCAGGTGTGATGCAGGCTTTATCGTCGAAACGCGAATGGAACGATATTATCATCAACACCAATGCCGACGACAGGCAACTCAAAGCCAAAGATGGCGAAAAAGCCTATAGCTACTACATTTCTACAATCTCGCGCAAAGACAAGTTTTTGAAAAAAACTGGCGACGATTTAGATGAAGAAGATTAATCACAAACCAAAATACAAGCGATGAAAATTGAAAAAAACACAGTGGTATCGTTGATTTATAAATTAACGGAAAATGATCAGGATGGAAATGTTATAGAAGAAGTGGCTGAAACCAGCCCGTTTACGTTTTTATTTGGTCACGGAAATCTGATTCCAGGTTTCGAAAACAGCGTTGCAAACCTTAATCCGAGCGAAACATTTGCTTTCACCGTTACTCCCGAAGAAGGATATGGAATCTATTCCGAAGAAAATGTGGCCGAATTGCCCATTGCCATATTTATGCAAGATGGAAAAGTTGACAACAATATTTTGAAAGTCGGCAATGTGATTCCGCTTCAAGACAATGAAGGTCATGTTTTTCAAGGAACTGTAAAGCATATTGGTCTCGAACAAGTGAAAATGGATTTCAACCATCCATTAGCTGGCAAAACACTGCATTTTAAAGGTCATGTTGTCGATGTTCGCGAAGCTTCGGCCGAAGAGCTTGCTCATGGTCATGTGCACGGTGCACACGAACACAACCACTAAGCCTGTAAACTGAAAATACAACGCTTTTTGTGAATATTGGGCAATGATTTTTTCCATTGTCCGATATTTTGTGTTTTAATAAACTCGTCGGGAGTTCCAATTTCGCATGCAACCGACAGCATGGCTTGTTCGGGCAATAGATTCACCAAATCGGAGAGCAGATGATTCGATCGATATGGAGTTTCCATGAAAATCTGCGTATAACCGTCGCGCTGTGCAGTCTGGAATATCTTTTTCATCATAGTGCGGCGCAAATCGGGCTTCGAAGGCAAGTAACCATGAAAAACAAATTGCTGCCCAGCAAATCCCGACGCAGTGAGAGCCTGCAAAATGGACGAAGGTCCATGAAAAGGAATCACTTTCACACCCAATTGATGCGCCAAAGCCACAATTTCGTGTCCAGGGTCGGCAACACAAGGCATACCAGCTTCCGACATCAGACCAATAGGCAAATTTTCGAGCAATATTTTTCTAAAATCTGCATACATTTCGCCACTTCGGCGCGTATGCTCGTTGAATTCCTCAATTTCGGTTTGTTGCAAAGGATGAGGATAGCCAGCTTTTTTCAAAAACTTGCGAGCGGTCGATGCATTTTCGGCAATAAAAAACCTGAGTTCGTTCAATACCGCAGACTGAAATGGCGAATGAATTCCACCTTCGGGCATAAAACCCAAATCGACTGGAATGAGATACAATGCTTTTTCTATTTCCATGGTAAATTATCAATATCGGCATTTCCGCCCGAAACAATTACAACAACTTTTCTACCTGCAAAAATAGCACGATTTGCCAAAATAGCTGCAAGAGGTACCGCCGACGATGGTTCGGCCAAAATTTTTGCGCGTTGCCACATAAGCCGCATCGCTTCCACAATTTGATTTTCGTCGGCAAGCAAAACATCCGAAACATGCCGAAGCATCACAGGAAAGGTGAGCAATCCGAGCGACGTTAGCAATCCATCGGCAATTGTTTTCGGATTTTCGGAAGGAACAAATTGCATTGTTCGAAACGAATGCCATGCATCCGATGCTCCGCTTGGCTCGGCAGCAATCACTTGTACCGATTGTCCAAAATGCGATGCAGCCAAAGCAGTTCCAGCAAGCAAACCACCTCCGCCAACGGGAGCCACAATTGTATCGGGTTGAATTTCATCGAGAATTTCCATGGTGCAAGTGGCCTGTCCCAGCACAATATCGACATTGTTGTAGGGATGAATTTCGCGGGCACCGGTTTGTTCAATCACATTTGCAAGCGTCGATTCGCGCGCTTCGAGCGTAGGAACACAAAAAGTAACATCGGCACCGTATTCTTTGGTTGCTTCGATTTTCGACATAAGCGAATTTTCGGGCATCACCACCCTGGCACCAATGCCTGCAAAGCGAGCAACGCGACTAATTGCCTGCGCATGATTGCCCGACGAATGTGTGGCTACATCGCCCTTGAAGCCATTTTCTATCAACGAAAAAACCGCATTCGATGCCCCGCGCGATTTGAAAGCACCCGCTTTCTGAAAATTTTCGCATTTAAAATAAATGTCGCAACCAGCCAATCGATTAATGCTTTCGCAAGTGATAATGGGTGTTTTGTGAATGTATGAAGCAATTCGCTGTGCAGATTTAACAAAATTCTGCTTTTCGGTAAAAATCGGATGAATCATTTTTCGAATTTTGCCATGATGGCATCGGTGGCGATATTCAAAGCACTGTATGTTTCGTTGAAACCATCGGCATTGCCATAATAGGGGTCGGGAACTTCCATATTTGAGTCTGGATGAACCATATTCATAATATAATCGACTTTTTGCAACATTTCAGTTGTGATAGCGAGGATCTTCACATCAGCATAATTGCGCCGATCCATCACGAAAATTTTATCGTAAGTTTCAAAATCGTTTTTTTGAAACAAACGGGCTCTGATGTTAGAAATATCGATACCATGAGCTTTCATCACCTTCTGTGCGCGCATGTCGGGCGCATCGCCAATATGATGAGGCTCAAAACCACACGAATCCACTTCGGATGTGCTGCCAGCAGCGTCCAATTTCGATTTCAATAAACCCATTGCCATGGGAGAGCGGCAAATATTGCCAAAACATACCATTAAGTATTTCATATAAACTGTTTTATTGGTTGAAGCACAAATATACGAAAAAATGCTCATTAGAGCAAATCTGCATGACAGTGCTTTTTTATTATTTCACAAAATAAAACCCATTAACAGACTGTCATTCAGAGTGTTTCGTGGCTAATGAGCGAAAAAAAGCCACGAAATTTATCGAAGAATGACG
>DYON01000063.1 GCA_020720525.1 Acetofilamentum sp. | reverse complement strand
CCAACACTGTGACGCGTGTATCGTAATGTGGTAAACGTTTTTTTACTTTTTCTGCTACTGCAAAAGCACCACCAGATTCGTCGCCCTCGGCAACCATAATAATGCCACTGGTTTTGTTGTTGCGACGACCCGTTTCTATTTTATCGATTACTTCGTCGATGCTGGTTTCGGTTTCGGGAATCAGTACTTCTTCGGCGCCAACAGCAATTCCGCTTCGGAGGGCTAAAAAGCCTGCATCGCGACCCATCACTTCAATAAAGAAAAGACGGTCGTGCGAGTTTGCAGTGTCGCGAATTTTATCGACGGCTTCCACAACGGTATTCAGTGCTGTATCGTAGCCAATGGTATTGTCGGTGCCATACAAATCGTTGTCGATGGTTCCGGCAATGCCAACAATGCGAAATTCGGGATATATCGACAGAAATTCGGCAGCACCATGGAAAGTTCCGTCGCCACCAATCACTACCAATGCATCAATTCCCGACTGACGAAGGTTGTTTGCTGCTTTTTCCATGCCTGCCAATGTGCGAAAATCTTCGCTGCGGGCGGTTTTGAGTATGGTGCCTCCACGTTGAATAATGTTGGCAACGCTGCTGGTATCCATATCGCGGAATTCTCCATCCACCAGTCCTTGGTAGCCGCGCATAATGCCGGTAACGCGAATATCGTTGTACAAAGAGGTGCGAACCACCGAGCGGATGGCTGCATTCATGCCCGGTGCATCGCCTCCAGAGGTAAGAACTCCAATTCGTTTAAGCGTGTTCATAGCCGAGAAAATGTTTATGGCAAAGATAGTATAGTTTGGGGGATTGAGCAAAGTTTAATTTTTGTTTTGATGATCTGCTGATGTGTTTATGCGATGAGGCGAGGGGGCGATGATGTGCTCATTCTCAGCCATTCTTTTTGCATGGATCCAAATACGAACTGAAATCAATGGTAACTGAGGAACATTTGATAATACTTGGATTGAATGAAAGACAGATAATAGCAATTAAATTTGTGAAAGAGAAAGGAAAAATAAAAAACGCTGATCCGCCAACAGGCGGCCAGGCACACGAGCCGTTAAAAAAATGAATAAAGTAAAATGACAATGACACGGAAACTTAATAATGACAAGGGTTTACAAGACTGGAAGACAGAACATCGGGCAGTGCTACATCTTTTTTGATAAAAATCTATCCGTCTTTTTTTGCCTAAAAGAATTTTGTCTTGTCATATTAATTCTGGTTGCTTACTAAAAGCTCTCCCCCAAAGCATCAAACAAAATCTCCACCGGATGCAGCGAGTCTTTTTTTGCTCCGTCTTTTATCTGGTGGCGGCAACTGGTGCCCGAAGCGGCTATAATTGTGCCTTCTGGCGCTTTGCGAACTGCAGGCAGCAAAACGAGTTCGCCCACTTTCATGCTGAGCGCAAAATGCTCTTTTTCGAAACCAAACGAACCAGCCATACCACAGCAACCCGAAGGAATTTCTTCAACAGAATAATTTGCTGGAATGCTGAGCAATTCTTTTGTTACAGCTGTTCCCAACAAAGATTTCTGCTGGCAATGACCATGATACAAAATTGCCTTCTTTTCGCTAGTAAACTGCTGTTGCAGAATATGACCTTTTTTAAATTCGCTCACAATAAATTCGTCAATCAGCATGGTGTGTGGTGCCAGCAGTTTGGCTTTTTCGCGTAGTTGCGGGCTGCACAACTCGGGATATTCGTCGCGGAAACCAAGAATGGCCGATGGCTCAATGCCAATGAGTGGTTTTTTGGCAGTAACTTTGTCGCTCAAACTTTCAATATTGCCATCGATGATGATACGAGCCTTTTTCAGCAGTCCTTTCGAAATGAAAGTGCGTGCGCTTAGTCCATGTGCAGGAAGTTCAACCTTGTAGCCGAGTGCACACAGCAAACTGATGGCTTTGATGCCGATATGCAAATCGTTCAGATTGGTGAATTCATCCACAAACACATTCACCGTTCCATGGTGCCCAGTGAGTTTGTTGAGTTCGGGTAGATGTTTTTTTGCCCAGCGGCGAAGCGATTTCCCGTGCAATTCGGGCAAACTCCGTTTTGTGGCAAAGCCAAGCATTTTTTTGATGGGCCACGACAACACGTTGCTGCGGGCAAAAAGGTTATACACCAGACTGAAAGGCAGCGCCAGCCGGTTGATGTTGTCGATATAAGCAATGGCTTTGGTGCGGATTCGCACAGAATGATTCAAATACCAATGCTGCAAAAATTCGGTTTTGTACTTGGCCATATCAACCGACGACGGACATTCCGATTTGCATAATTTGCAACCTAAGCATAAATCGAGCACGTCGTAAATCTCTTTGTGGTCGAAAGGATTCTTTTTGCTGCTGTTGGTCAGAAATTCGCGCAAAATATTGGCGCGTGCACGGGTGGTCGATTTTTCGTCGAGCGAAGCCTGATAGCTGGGACACATGCCGCCCGATGCGGTGAAAGGTTTGCGACAATCGCCCGAACCGTTGCATTTTTCTACGGCACGAAGTATTCCACGGTCGTGGCTGAAATCGTAATAAGTTTCAATTTTGCGAACGGGTTTGCCAGGCTCGTAGCGCAAAAATGTGTTCATGGGCGGCGTATCGGTTATTTTGCCGCGGTTGAAAATGCCTTTGGGATCCCAAGTTTTTTTGATGGATTTGAGTAACGAATAGTTTTCGTCGCCAATCATAAGAGGGATGAATTCGCCACGCAAACGCCCGTCGCCATGCTCGCCACTGAGCGATCCACGATACTTTTTTACCAGTTTTGCTGTTTCGAGCGCAATAGTGTGGAAAAGCATTACATCGTTTGGATCTTTTAAATTTAAAATCGGACGCAGATGTATTTCGCCTGTGGCAATGTGTGCGTAATATACACATTCGAGATTGTGCTTTTTGAGCAGCAATTTGAATTCGGCAATATAATCGGGAAGTACTTCGGGGTTGACCGCAGTATCTTCGATTACCGGAACAGGTTTGGCATCGCCTGGCATATTGCTCAATACGCCGAGACCTGCTTTGCGCAAATCCCATACTTTTTTGATATCGGCACCAAAAACGAGTGGAAAATGATAACCAAGTTGGGCTGCACGAATTTCGGCTTCCATGGCTTCCGATTTTTTGCGTATTTCTTCTTGCGTTGTTTCGGCAAATTCAACAATCAGAATAGCTTCGGGGTCGCCTTCAATAAAAAAGCGATTTTTGTTCTGGTTGATATTTTCTTTCGTGAGGTCGAGAATAGGTTTGTCCATCAATTCCACCGAAACAGGACCATGTTTCAATGCAATGAGGTTGGCACGCAGCGAATCTTCGAGCGTTTTGCAATGAACACACACCAGAGCTTTCTCTTTTGGTGGCAACGGAACTAAATTGAGCTTTATTTCGGTAACAATGGCCAAAGTTCCTTCGGAACCAGCAATGAGATTGCAGAAGTTGAAAGGGACGCCCCCTGTAAATGGCTCGCTTTCGAGCAGAATGTCGATTGCGTAGCCTGTGTTGCGACGTTTGATGGCACTATCGGGATATTCGCTTCGGATATTTTGCTGGTTTTTGGCATCGGCAAGTATTTCTTGGATGTTGCGATACAAATTTCCCTCTATCGTTTCGAGCGTCATTTTTTGACGAAACTGGTTGTGATTGAGAGCTTTAAATTCTACTTCGGAACCGTCGCTCAGCAATGCTTTTGTTTCGAGTACATGGTCGCGGGTCGATCCATAAATAAGACTGTGAGCGCCACAGGAATTGTTGCCCACCATACCACCCATGTTGCAACGCGACGAAGTGCTTGTTTCGGGACCAAAAAACAAACCGTATTGAGCCATTTCGCGATTCAGCTCGTCGAGAATGACACTTGGCTCTACCCGAACCCAATGTTCTTCTTTGTTCACTTCGATAATACGGGTGAAATGGCGCGACAAATCTACAATCAAGCCTTCACCAACCACTTGCCCCGCAAGCGATGTACCTGCAGCACGCGGAATGATGGTGATGCTATTGTTGTTGGCAAAAGCAATTAGTTTTTTTAAATCGTCGATATTTGCAGGATAAGCTACCCCAAGCGGAAGCTCGCGGTAAGCCGAAGCATCTGTGGCATAAAGCAAATTGTGAATGTTGTCGGCATAAATTTGACCTGCAAATTGTGGTTGCAGAGTTTTCAATTGAGAGCTGATATCGTGAGCCATTGTAAAGAGGCGTTTTCTGTGCCAAAAGTAAGTAAAATCTTGCGAATTGGTGGAAGTTGAAATTTTTGGCAATACCTGTTTGATTGAGATTTTTTTCAATATTCTCATCGTACTACATTCACCAACAAAGGTTTAATGTAAGATATTTTAACCTATTTCAATAAAATGGCAATTGGCCATTGTTTTTTATTAACTTTGTATTCTTGTTTCGTTTACAAATTGACGGTAACTTTGCAAAAAATAAAAGACGGGTTTTTTCTTAACTGCCCATATTTGACTTAACTAATCTCAGAAATATGAAAACAAAACTTTGGATTACAAGAATTATAACAGCCATTACACTAGTGTTTGGGCTAAATAATGCAAATGCTCAAGATTTACTTTGTTCTTGGCACTTCGATGGTCTTTTGGCTGCTCCAAACACCATAACGTCGGTTCCAGCAGACTCTGGACAACAAGATGGCACTGCTTATATCTATTTTGATGGTACAAATGGTAGCTCTACTTGGATTACAGCAACAACAGGCAACGAAGTTTCGGCTTTCACAGGCTCAACTTTAAACGATGGACGACTTGTAACCGCTGCAACTATGTCGTTGTGCCCTCTCAACACAACAGCCAATGGTAAAAGCTTTGTGATGAAATTTGACATGACAAATCACGAAAATCCAATTCTTACTTTCGCCACAAGGGGAACTGGAACTGGATTTTTATCACATATCTTTGAGTATAGTGTTGATGGTGTCAGCTTTACTCGTTTCGACACAGTTGCTTCAAACGTAACATCAACATGGGCAATTGAAACGATTGACTTAACAACATATGATGCTCTTGATGGTGTTGCAGCTGCATATATTCGCATTATTTTCGATGGCGCAACATCGTCTTCTGGCAACAACCGCATGGACAATGTAACCATCAATGCCACATCGACCTCGCTCATCGACATTACTCCTCCAGTGGTTGTTAATGTATGGGCTCTTGACCTTAACACCGTTCAAGTGAAATACAGCGAAGCTATGCGCGACACTTCTGCCGAATTCATCAATCATTACACAGGACTTGCAGGCATTGCATCAGCGGTATTAAACTCAGGACTCGACACAGTTACTCTCAACCTTAGTACACCACTTGTATTTGGAGTTCCCGACACCATTTGCATTGCAGATGTACGCGACACCACAGGAAACCTAATGGCAATTTCGCAGTGTTTTCCAGTTCAGTATGGTGTTATCGACGTAACCCCTCCAACTGCTGTTTCGGCATGGCCTGCCGATTTGGCAACTGTGAAAGTTAAATTCAGCGAAGCTTTAGATCAAACAACAGCCGAAACACTTGCCAATTATACTGGTCTTGCTGGAATTGCAACTGCAACTCTCAATTCAACCCTTGACACTGTTACCCTTGCTCTTTCCACACATCTAATAAGTGGTGTTTCAGACACTCTCTACGTCAATAACGTTGAAGATATTGCAAACAACCCAATGGCATCGCAGCAGATGTTTGTTTTGATGCTTGATACATCAACTACTACAAAAGCTCTTGTGATTACAGAAATCATGTACAACTCGCCTGAAGGAGGTTTAGACAGTCTTGAATTTATTGAGATTTACAACAACGATGTGGTAGCAATTGACCTGATGAATTACAAATTGATGTATGGAACAAGCTCATACACATTTGCTACTTCGAATATTCTAAATGCTGGTTCTTATGTTCTGATTGCTCCCAATGCTACAGAAGCAACCAATTTCTATGGAGTTACCTTTATCCAAGGAGCATCCAATGGAATTAGCAACAGCGGAACATTCGTAAAAATAGTTAGCCCATCAGGTCTTTTGGTTGACTCGGTAAATTACTTGCCAACAGCTCCATGGCCAACAGCTGCCAATGCAGGCGGTCCATCGCTAACACTTTGCAATCCTAATAGCGACAACAACGATGCTGCCAACTGGAGTGTATCGACTCATTATATTGGAACCATCGATGGAACAACTGCTGTTTTTGCCGACCCAGGCACATCTTGTGTAATTACCAGTATTAACAAAAGCGAATCGGGAATTATATCGCTCTATCCCAATCCAGCTGGTGAATATTTGAAAATTGAAGGACTTGAAAGCGCTTCAACAATTGACATTTACAACAATATGGGAATGCTTGTTAGTAGTTTTGTTCATCGTGGCGAAGAATCCATTACCATCGAAACAGCTACCATGCAAAACGGATTGTATTACGTTAGCATTCACATGAACGACGGCTCATTGAATTCGAAATCATTTGTGATTCTGAACTAATAGCTTCGAAATCACTTCTAAAAGGCTGTCTGCGAAATATCAGATGGCCTTTTTTGTTTCCGACATATCGTTATAACAATTCAATGCGCCCTTTTTTATGAGGGAAAGACTCAAGAATTTTAGCTACAGATGTTTCAATTGCAAAATTATTCACCAGTATTTCTGTTTTTTTTCGATTTAAATCGCCAATTTGCCGCCAATTTACAAGATTTTTACAATAAAAAAAGCCCCAGCAACAATACCAGGGCTTAATTATCGTAGGAAATTTCCCTATGCTTCGGCGTCCATAAATTCTTCGGCATCGTCGTAGGCTTCTTCGCGGCGATCCATAAGTGGAAGAACTTTTCCGGTAATGATACCTCCAAGTATTGCCACAACAATGGTTACTCCAATTCCACTTAAATGTCCACTCATGTTTATTCCGTGAATGAGTGGCAAAGCAGCCAATCCGCCCATAAGACCTGGAAGTCCGTGAAGATTGGTAACACCACAAGTATCGATAATTTTCATCCATTTTTGCTGACGCGATTGAATAACAGCAAAGCCAAATGTAGATAGCCCTCCAGCCAAGATTCCAATAATTGCAGCAGCGGTATATGATGCATCGGCGCAAGTTGAACCTATTGCAACACCACCAGCAAGCGAGGCATTGGCAATATCGGCAATAATTGATTGAGGTAGCGAACCTACCTCACCATTGGCAAGTGCGGCAACCGAAGTGCCCATTGTTGCCAATAGGAAAAGAAAAACGCGTTTCAATTTCATGGTTGAATCTTTTAAATTAATAAGTTATGTTAATTGCAGGATGCCAAAATTAATGAAATACTCTTGCAAAGAGCATATTTGAAAATAATTTGCATTAATTATCGATAATCATATAACAAGTTGAATACAAGTTTTATATAGAATTCAATTTGTAACTATAGCATTAATTTATTTCAGAAACGCCTTTATTGCTCAATACTATATCTACAAGCAATTCTTGCAACATCATTATCTGCGAAAAATAAAATTTTGCAGAGGCCGGAACTTCGGTATCGATTCCAATTGAATCGAAAATAGCAATTGGCATTTTCTTGGTGTTATCTCTTTCGAGCATCAGGTCATCAACTTTTTTGTTCGATTCGATGCTTGCAACAGAATTGATCGATTTATAGCAAAGTTGATACATTTGCTCGTAAATATCGCGCATTTGCTGATTGAACCATACATTCGATTCGTTTTTTGCTTTCACAACATCAATTAGCTTTACAATAACCACGGTTAAGTCGCTATACATTTGTAAATTGGAATGCAATTGTTGCAACTGAATGTTACCCATACGACTTAAATCGTCGGCAGCAATTTCGATCGATGTCGTATGCAATTGAGCTTGCCATTTTTGTGCTTTATGAATTGTTTTCTCGCAATTTAAAACCAGCTTCGCATACTTTTCGTCCTTTTTTTCTATCAACAGCTCCTTTGAAAAGCCTAACAATTCAATAATCTTCGAATGAACCTGCATATTTCGCTCGGTTGCATACAAAAGATTCATTTCGGCTGTTGATAACAAATTGTAATCGGCATTTTTAAGTTTCGGCGACGCCTTTTGGTTGTCGGACATCATAAAAAATCTATGAATAGCTCCTGTAAAAGGTAACACCAGCAAGGCAAAAAACAAATTAAATACTGTATGAAAAAGAGTGAGTGTGAGTGGAATTATTGCCGTTAAATTGTCGGCAGCTAACCAACTATTGCTGATCCATTCGATAGCATGTAGAAAAGGGTTGAATACAAATAAAGTAACTGCAACTGCAAACACATTGAATGCCAAATGAAACAGGGCGACCTTTTTCCCATTTTTATTGGTCATCAATGCTGCAAGAATTGCGGTAATGGTTGTCCCTATGTTCTCACCTAAAATCATTGCTGCTGCCGAAGGAACATCGATTAGTCCTTCAAATGCAAGCACCACAGTTAAAGTCATTGTTGCACTCGAAGATTGAATAAGACCCGTGATGGTGAAACCAAGCACAACAAACAGTAAGACGCTGCCAAATCCATAGCCAGAAATTTGGCTAATAAAGTCGCGAATAAAATCCGATTGAGTCAATTCGGGAGCAGATGCCTTGATGAAGTACAAACCCGTAAACAACAAAATGAATCCAAATGCAAAATGCGAAACTTCGCGAAAAACACGTTTGCGCATGAAAAACAATGGCAAACACAATGCAGCTAAAGGCAAAATGAGTGTTGTGATATCGACCGAAAAACCAAGAAGCGAAATAAACCAAAACTTGATGGTTGTTCCAATATTTGCACCAAGAACAAGTGGCAACGACGCTCGCAAACTCACCAAACCAGCATGAACCATCCCAACAGTGAGTACTGTTGTGGCCGATGAGCTTTGGAGTAAAGCAGTAACACTAAATCCAGAAATGAACGAAAGGCGATTTTTGCGCGTCATTGAATTCATGATATTGCGCAAACGGCTGCCTGCAAGTTTTTGCAAAGCTTCGCTCATCAACTTCATGCCAAAGAGAAAAATACTTAAAGCACCTAAAATTTGTAAAAGCAGCATCATTGTACCCACAACTTATTCCGACAAATGTAGTCTTGCAATATTAAGTAATTGTAAAGTCTGGATTAATGGGCGTTTTTCATTCGATCGGCTGGTCCACCATTCAAAATCAAAGTGTCCATCGCCTCATAAGGAATTTCGACAACAATGCTTCCATACACGTAAGGAGCTATTTCATAGACATTATATAAAAACAAGATACCAATATTGGTAAGCGTAAAATTTGAAGTTACAGGAACTACTTCAACAAAAAAATCGTTGTCGGAAAGTAAAGCATCGTCGGCTATTTCTAAATCTTTTCTTATTTGAGCATTGATAAGCTCTTCGAGAGCAGGTTCATAGTTTTCGACAAATAAATCGCTCAAGCCCAATAAAGAGTCCGATTTGAAATCGTAATTATAATAGAACGAACTATATACGCCATGTGCTCCACCCGAATATTCATAATTCGACTCAACAAAACCTAAAATATCTGCTTTTTGAAAAATCGCTATGGTTTGCTCATCGATTTCCCAATTGGCCATGCCGTCTTGAACATTCACATCGCCGGCTTCGTACATCGAAGTATAGTCTTGCACCCAAGCTATGTCAGAATTTTTTGCCAAATCGGTGGGATATACAAATTCGGCAGGCAAGCCAGTTAGATGCGATGTAATTGCCTTTACAAATCGGATTGAATCGGCTTTGGCAGTTCCTTTTGCTGGCATTGGGTAGCGGTGCTGAATTTCCATGGCAACCGAGTCGGATCCTTCGTCGGTTTTATAATAAATAGCACGGTGAGCAAAAAAACAATAATAATCGATAGAAACTGCTTCGGACGACAAACGGCGGGTGAAACCAATAGATTTTTCTTCTTTTCCTTTTGCCTCAACAAGTTTCATGGTAAGCATCTCATTGCTTTCAACAACAAACGAAACTGAAAAGAGCGAATCGGAAAACGCACTAAAATTGCCTTCGGTATTGGAAACTTTTGTAGCACTGATATAGAAATTCTTTTTCAACTCTTGGTTGTAAAAATTAATATCGGCAGCCGTATCGCTGTTGCTGCTCCACAGGAGATGTCCAAACCCTAGTGCAACAAAATAATAATCGGTTCCACAATGCACATTGTAGTTGTACTTAGTTTGTGCTCCAGCCCATGCCGAAACAAGAATAAAAAATGCGGCAACAATTGTTCTCATTAAAAATTATTTATAGTTTCGTTCGCCAAAAATGGATGTACCTACCCTTACCAAAGTGCTGCCTTCGGCAACAGCTATACCAAAATCGTGGCTCATGCCCATGCTCAACTCGCAAAATGTATTTTCGTTTGCAAAAATACTGTTTTTCAGACGATTAAAAACAGAAAAAAGCAATTGGTATTCTTGGTGTATAATAGTTTCGTTGCTGCTGAAACTGCCCATTCCCATAACGCCACAAAATCGGATGCCATCAAAACTTTGATACAAATCATTTGCAAGAAATTCAAATATTTCATCGGGCAAGAAGCCAAACTTCGAACCATCGCTTGCAATGCTTATTTCGAGCAGACAATCAATTACACGATTATTTTTGATTGCTTCTTTGTTGATCTCCGAGAGCAATTTCTGGCTATCGACACTCTGAATACACGAAACAAAAGGAGCAATGAATTTCACCTTGTTGGTTTGCAAATGACCAATCATCTGCCATTCAATGTCGGCCGGAAGCAAAGGTTGTTTTGTAATTAATTCCTGCACGTAGTTTTCTCCAAAAATACGCTGCCCAGCATTGTAGGCATCGAGTAAAGCCTCTACTGGCTTGGTTTTGCTCACGGCAATCAACCTAACACTCGAAGGGAGCTGCTCATTTATTTTTCTGATATTATCGGCAATACTCATGGTGCAAAAATACGAAGATTTCTTGCCTAAAATAGCTAATGGTCGATAAAAAACTTGACAATATCCGGTAATCCCTTTAATAAGGCAGCAAGTAGTATGTTTTATACTATTGTCCGATCAAATTTCAAATTGCAATTTCTCGTCCGCAGATTAAAGGATTTATTCATTGCTTAAACTGCTTTTTGGCATTCATGAGCTCTCTGTCAGCAGGCGGATCGGTTCGCTGAAAATTATGAATTTCTGAGAGAATCTACTAATCTAATGCATGGTTTCGAAATTACTCATAATATCATCTTATCAGTCATTCTGAATTTATTTCAGAATCTCTCTTACTGCAATGACGCATCTGTTTTTTGACAGGAACCTCAAAACATAAATCAAAACTAAGACGATTGTTCATTGTCATCCTGTGTCGTCATCCTGAAACGAGTTCAGGATGACGACACAGGATGACAATGCAGGCTGACAGTCCTACCCCTCCTTGCAGTTATTACGAAGCAAAAGGCATGGTATCAGAATCTGCAGGGCGGCACTACTAATGACAAAGTTTTGCAAAATATAGTAATAAAAAAACGCAGCCGCACATCCTTGCCGAAGTGGCACGCCACCCTAAAATTGTGCGGCAATCAGTCAGTAACACAAGAAAAATAACACAAAAAAGCCCCAACTTTCATCGGGGCTTTTGAAAATTATTAATTGGATTAAAGTCGTTAGGCTACTGCCACCAATTCGGTTGCAACTGTTTC
>DYON01000397.1 GCA_020720525.1 Acetofilamentum sp. | reverse complement strand
CAGAAAAATGCTCCTAAATCGCGCAGACTCCCACACGTCAGGTGCACGCTTTGTTCGGCGGCGTTTCATCCTTACCTACATGGTCGGATGGTAAACCCTTTTATCAATCCGTCAAATCCTTCGGGGATTGTAGAAGTGCCATTTGCCTGTTTTCCATCTATTGTACAACTGGATACATTGTTGAAATGGAAATCTGGTTGCCCAGGTTCTTCATACACACTTAAACACCAAGAATCTTCGTTTGGACATACGAAGATTCTTGTTTTGACTTCACTTGGAATACCAAATGCTTGCATAAAATCATCAAGATTTGCATAGCCTAATGTTTGTGCCGCAACATCCCGTGAATCTTGTGACACCGTAGTAGAACTATTGCCAATGCTTAGTGGTCTGCATGAATTTGGAGACCAAAACGATGCAACGATGCCTGAATCAAAATGAACTGGCGCATTGTAATCTTGACCGTCATATTGAACTGTCCATCCTGCTGGTACGTCAACTGGATAAATGAGTTTTGCTTGGACGCCTGCAAGAAATTGTCCTTCATAAAGATTCTTAATAACATCTGCCTTGCTCATTAATTCATCAATAAATGAACAATTCATTCCGCTTTGTTGTGGCTGAGAAACCGTTTCGGTGGGCAAAGAATCACAGCCATCAGGATATATATTTTGGCTATTTACAAGTTCGATTGCAAAATCAGAGCGAAACTTGAAAGGAATTATGGTTTGTTGTCCGCCAACCGATATTTTCGCCTGTCCAATTTTCCAGATTTCAATTTGGCGAATAACGTGTTGCATACTGGTTCCAGGCTTTGCTTTTACAGTTATTGAGCGTGTGAGGCTTTCAGATGTTCCGTATGATTGCCCAAATTGACTTGCAACAGTAGCGCCAAGTTCAATATCAGTTCCAGCAAAGCCAACTTGCCCATTTGCATTTACAGATGCCCCGTTTTGTACTTCCATAACATATTGTATTGTTCTTGATTTTTCTATTGAGTTTTCTACTTCGGCAGTACCAGTACAGTTTGGTTGAGATATTGTTTCTGTCCCAAGTTCAACTGGTTCTGTGCTAGTTATTTGAATCTCAATATCTGCATTTGAATTATTTTCGCCTTGATTTGACGGAGGAGTGCCACAACTCGCAACGAGGAAAATAATTGAAAACAATAGCGATGGAAGTTTTGATAATTTCATTCCTTCATCCTTCATGTGCAAATATGTTTATGGCGAAGCCGCCGAACGGTTTGCGTTACCTGCGTGTGGGCGGGCGTGGATTCTGTTTGGGAGCAGAGAAAACTCGAAGCCAGAAAAATGCTCGAAAATGCCGCAGAATCCCACACGTCAGGTGCACGCTTTGTTAGGCGTTTTGGGTCTTGAAAATTAACGCCCAATGCAATGGTGATATATCATCCTTGAAGCCTGCTAAACAGGTTTTCAACTGAGCAATACAATCGCTGGTAAGGGGTTGCTTAAATTCTATCCTTCCAGCAAAGCCGTCTTTTAGAAGATTGACAGTAGAGAATTGGAAGATTTGCGGAAGTTGAATATAGGTATCAACACTAAAGCAAGTTTGCCAAGAGTTTGGGGCGAAAAAACACCTGCGATTTTTGTTGCAACCTTTGGCACATCCTTGGTAATGATTTCCATTTGATGTTGTTTTCAAAACAATGCAAGGTTTTTCGGAATCAGAAGTATTGAGGACGATAAACCATTTATCTCGCTGGCTACCATCTTCAAATACATATTGTTTATAAACGAAAACATCCCCAGGATTTGGCATATTATTTTACTGGCTCTATATCAAATGCTTTCATGGCGGCAAAATGTTCTTTCAAATTCTCTTTCGCTTCTTCCTTGTCTATTTCCGAACCTTCATCAAGGGCTAGTAGATAATCAATAAATTGATTTATCCCTTTTTCTCTTTTTGTGACTTCCCAAGGCATATTATCTTCGTGGGAAATTTGGGACATTTGTTTGGCGGTTGCGTCTTGATAGATAAAAGCCAGTTT
>DYON01000396.1 GCA_020720525.1 Acetofilamentum sp. | reverse complement strand
CAACAACTTCATTTATAGCATCTTGACTGATGCTTGGCGGTGAAAATGGTATCATTTTGTGAGTTCTTTTTTTGCGATATTTTCAACTAAATCTGCATAATTTTTATAAACGATGGCACTGTCAAATTCTTTTTCAAACATCTCTCGAACATTTTTTGCATAATTTGTTCTTACCTCCGGATTTGACAAGAAAAATTCGATATGTTCGGCTAACTGTTCCGGTTTAAAGTAGTCGAAATTCAAACCAAGTTTGTTTGTTTCAATAAAATCGGCAAACTCGCCAATCGTGGATGAAATTACGGGCAAGCCGCCACTAAAATATCCAAATGCTTTATTCGGAAAAAATCCGACATCTGAATGCAAAGGAATAATTCCGATGTGCGAAATTTTCAGCATTTCGGCAATTTCCGCTTGTCCGAGCCAGCCTGTCAGATGAATATTTGGAATATCTTTGGAATGTTCCACGATACGTTCTTGATAATCACCCGTGCCGGCAAGTATGAAATTGATTTTTGCCGAAGATTTACTCTTTTCATTCAAAAGTTTTGCAGCCAGAAGCAGCGGCTCAGGATTATGAACTTTGGTAAATGTTCCGAGATACAAAACGTTAAAAGTGTCCTTACATTTTTCTTTGATATTGAACAATTTATCGGAAACGTTCGACGTTTTTAAGTCCAAAATTCGACTGCTGCCTATGTAAAAAACACTATCATTTTGCGTGTGTATACGATTGACTTTCTTTTGTGCCCAGTCTAACATGGTTTTCATCATGCTAAGCAGAACATCAGATTTTTCAAAAACGTAATTTGCTCTTTTAAAATCTCTGTTAAGTATCAGTCGTGCCGCGGTTTTCAAGACTTTACTATCGAATGCGCTCAGAATGAAATCGGGCCAATAATCGCGAACATCCGTAATCAACGGTATTTTATTTTGCGTTGCAAATTGAGCTACTCTGTATGCCAAATTATGGTCGGGCAAAGAATTTACAATTACATCGGGGAGTTCCTGCATTTTTTTTGCACGCTGCATGAAATCTCGTGCAACCAGCAAGTGGTCAAGAAATCGTTTGACTGATATATTTCGCTGATATCCAAGATTTTTTAAATATTGTATTTTCAAACCTGAATGGAGCTGAGTCTCATTTTTTCCGTCATTTATGAATTTTTTGGATTGATGTTCAAACTCACCTGTCCACCAAGTAACATCGTATCCTCGGCTGACAAGTTCGTGTGCAAGATATCCCGTTCGCATCATTCGGTCGCCCTGTTTGAACGGAATAATTTCACCTGTTTGCACGAGCCAAATTTTCATATTATGCTTTGAAAAACAGTTTTATCGTATCAACAACATAATCAATCATTTCTGTCGTCATTTCCGGATACATCGGCAATGATAAAATTTCATGCTGATATTTGGCGGCACGCGGCACATCTGCTTCCGTGTAATTCAAATGTTTGTAAGCCGGCATCAACGGCAATGCCACCGGATAGTGCACGGCAGTTGCTATATCATGTTGATTTAGAAATGTTTGCAATTCATAGCGTTTCTTTGTTCGGATGCTGTAAACATGGTAAATATATTTTGCATTTGCACGAATCGGCTGTGTTTCAATATCACCGACACCGGCAAGTTTGCTGTTATAGGCTTGCGCAACTCGTGCACGAGCAGCGTTCCACTCGTGAATATGTGGTAGTTTTTGAAGCAAAACAGCTGCTTGAATCGTATCCAAGCGACTGTTAATACCTTCCATGAGATGATGATGCTTTTTCAACGCGCCGTGGCTCATGTACATTCTAACTTTTTCAGCAAGTGCATCGTTGTTTGTGGTTACGGCTCCGGCATCGCCGTACGCGCCCAAATTTTTTCCGGGATAGAAGCTGAATGTTGCCGCATCGCCGAACGTACCGACAAATTGTCCTTCAAATTCTGCAAAATGTGATTGTGCACAATCTTCAATCAAATATTTCTCTACGTTTATAGCGTCTAATTTAGTTTCTGATATTTTTAAACT
>DYON01000062.1 GCA_020720525.1 Acetofilamentum sp. | reverse complement strand
GGCTTGGTGCTCGGCTTGGAGACGGTCAAGGTGGGCTTTGCGCTGAGATGGTGGGAGAGAGGGGAAGGGAATCATGGCGCAAAGGTAACATATTACTTTTAAAATAAGCAATATTTTAAATTTTACGAGTAATTATAAATATAGTTTGAATGTCAACCTTTCCCCCAGCTCCTTTTAATCAGAGATTACAAAAATTCAAATTGTATTATAAAAAAAGGCATCCTGTTTAGGAAGCCTTTCGAAAATACTTGCAAAAAACAATTATGCGTTGCTTTTTTCAAATTCAATCATTGTATCAACCAAAAATTGAACTGCTTCTTTTGGAAGTGCATTGTAGGTAGAGGCACGGAAACCACCAACCGAACGGTGACCTTTTATGCCAACAATACCTTTCGATTTCGCAAATTCCATGAATGCATCTTCTTTGTCTTTGTATTCGTCTTTCATTACAAAGCATATATTCATCAGCGAACGGCTGTCTTTTTCGGCTGTGCCAACAAACATTTTGCTGCTGTCGATTGCATTGTAAAGAAGATCGGATTTTTCGATGTTCATTTTTTCCATCACTTTGAGTCCGCCCAATTCTTTGAGCCATTTCATGGTTTCCATGATAGTGAAAATTGGAAGCACTGGAGGTGTATTGAACATGCTGCCTTCTTTCACGTGGGTGCGATAATCGAATATGGTTGGAATATGTCGCTGATCGGTTATTTTCTGCAAATATTCGTCTTTAATAATCACAAATGTTGCACCCGCTGGTCCAATATTCTTTTGCGCTCCACCATAAATCATATCGTATTTCGCTACATCAACCGGACGACTACACATATCGGACGACATGTCGGCAATAAGCGGAATATTGCAACTAAAATCTTCGCGAATTTCGGTTCCGTAGATGGTATTGTTGGTGGTGATGTGAAAATAATCGGCATCGCTGGGAACTGTAAATCCTTTTGGAATATAAGAGTAATTCTTGTCGGCCGAGCTAGCAACGGTAATCACTTCACCAAATCCTTTGGCTTCTTTCAATGCTTTTTTTGCCCAAACGCCTGTATCGAGATAGGCAGCTTTATTCTTTAAAAAGTTGAAAGGAATGGTTGCAAACTGAGTACTCGCACCACCGCCAAGGAAAAGAACATGATAATTGTCGGGGATGCCCATTACTTCTTTCATTAAAGCAACAGCATTGTCGATAACAGCCTGAAAATCTTTGCTACGGTGACTAATTTCGAGAAGCGACATGCCAATTCCATTTAAATCGAGAATGGCTTTTGCGGTGTTTTCAATAGCAATTCGAGGCAAAATGGCTGGACCAGCATTAAAATTATACTTTTTCATAATCAAATGATTTGGTTTGTTGACACAAAGATATAAATTGATTTCATGTGTGGAAGCGAATTTAAAATTTTATTCTGTAACATCTCAAAAACCACATTTCGAAAACAAACAGTCCTATCCCCTACTCCCAACTCACAGACACAATACTCCCCCGCTCCGCATCCATCGATACTTTCAAATATGTTTCAATTTCCTGCTGCATTTCCTCAACATGCGAAATGATGCCAACTACTCTGTTTTCGCTGCGAAGCGATTTTAATGTATTGAAAACCACATTCAACGAATCGCGATCGAGTGTTCCAAAACCTTCGTCGAGAAAGAAAAAGTTCTGATTGGAATGCTGCAACTGCCTGATATTGTCGGCCAATGCAAGGGCAAGCGACAATGCAGCTTGAAATGTTTGTCCACCCGACAAGGTTTTAACGCTGCGCACATTGCCGCCATTCATAAAATCGCGAACCCTAAACTCATTGTCTTCGGTAAGCTCCAAGCTCAATTGCTGTCGAGTCATTTTAAAGAAACGATCGTTGGCTGCATTGCACAAATTGCTCAGATAAGCCGAACTCACAAAATTCACAAAGCCACTTCCCTTGAACAAATTCTTTAAAGTCTTTATATCTTCTGCACGCTCCTGTAGCCTTGATTGCTCTTTATGCAATTCTCTCATTTTTGCCGCATCATCTTCGATCTGCTTCAACTCTCCTTCAATACGACCGATTTCCTGATTCAATTGCTGCAACATATTTCCTATAGCCTCTAACTGAGCTGTCAGAGTTAGGTGTTCTTCGGCTTGGTAAACACGCCCAGCCAAACTCAATTCCAATTCGCGTTTTTGCAATTCAAAAGCCGTATGTTTTGTATTGTAATCCTGTATTTTTGCTTTTGCTTCATCTGGATTGATGTTCTGCTTAAGAATTTTGCCAACTTCATCGAGATTGCTAAACTGCGACTGTTGAATTTTGACTGCAATTGCGGCTTCGATCTCAGAAATTGCTTGATTTTCGCTTTCCGCTGCATTCCGATTGGCGCCGAGACGACCATTTACCAATGCTTCGTTGCCCTTGATCTGATGAATTTGAGTATCAAGTTCTTTGAATTTCTCGAAAACAAACAGATGCCTCTCTCTTCGCTTTAACCCTTCAGTTGCAAGTTCTTCGGCTGTACTACTTTCGTATTTCTGACACTGAATAACTTTTATTTGCGACAACAATGTTTCTGCAGCACTCTGTTTCGAAGCAAATTCCTGACGCAATTGATCCAGACCTTCTTTATTCTTCAGAATTACTGTATTTTCCTTTTCAATAATTTCAGATGCATGTTTCAAATTCTGTTCAAGCTTTGCAACCTTCAGTTTTAGACGTTCTGCTTCTTCGAAAGCAGTTTTAAGTTTTTCCGAATCCTTAAAATTGTCCCAAGCAAAAGTTTTTTCATGTTCGAGCAAAAGGCTTTGGTTTGTTTCAATTGCCGCCTCATTTTGCTGAACTCCAATTAATCTACTCGCCTCTTTTTCTTGTAAAACAATCAATTTCTTTGCAGCATTCTCAATCAATTCAATGCGTTTTTCAATTTCAGTCTTATGTTTATGGCTGTTTTCCAATTCATCTGCCACACTTTCGAAATTGGTCACATTTGGATGATGCAGCGAACCACAAAGCGGACAAGCTTCACCTTCGGCAAGTGCATCCGAGAAGTCTTTCATCTTCATCTGAAGCTGAAAATGAGACATCTTTTCAACGATTTCGCCCAAAATATTTTTTGTATCGCGCAGCAATTCTTCGGTCCGAACAACCACATCCGAAATGGTAGCCAACGCATCTAAATGAGCAAAACCATTGTCTGAAATTAAAGATTGTAGTTGATTTTTAAACTCAAGCTCCTTCTTCTTCAATGAATTTTGTTCGATTAATGCTATTTCAACATTTTTTTTCATGTTGTCGCTGCGGGTATGCCAATCGCGAATGGATGCAAGCTCCGCAACATCGGGCATCGAATGTTTCAGATCTTCGAGTTGAGCGAGTCCAATACGGTATTCTTCGCGCTTAGTGTCGAGCAGAATAACGCTTTCGTTTATCAGCTTTTCACCATTGCCAACTCGCGATTGCAAAACTGCAGCTTCCGAAGAATACTTTTTCGAATCGGCAAGCCTTTCCAAATCGTTGGCTTCTGCCAAAAAAGTATCGCGCTGTTCGTATTCTTCGGAAATTTCACATATCGCTTTTTCGGTCGATTCACGTCGTGCAATCAACATCGCAACTTCTTTCGAGTCTGCATCAATCGCGGTACTCAATGAATCTCGTTTCTTTTGAGCCGATTTCAGAGTTTCGAGGGGACCTTTAAACTGAATAAGACAGTATTCAAACTTTTTTATTTGTTCGTCGAGCAATTGAATTTCGGATGCTCTTGATTTCAATTGAAGCAATTCGACGTCAACAGATGCAAGTTTTTTGCTCAACTGTTTAAGCAGACTCAATTCATTGTCTTGTTTCTGAAGCTCCCCAAAACTAATATTCTGTAGCTGCAAATCGGCTTTTTTACTTAGCAAAACTGCTTTCAACTCTTCCAACTTAGTCGGATCGAACTCTCCAATTTGAAGCAATTGTCCATCAATATTTTGCAAACGCTCGTTGTTTTTGCTTTCAAGACCTACCGCTTTGTAAAACAATTCAAATTTTTGCAAATTGAACAATTCCTTGAGCATTTGCGTGCGGTCTTTGCTCCCCAATTGTAGAAATTCCTGAAATTTCCCCTGCGGAATAATAATGGTTCTCCTGAAATTGTCGTAACTGAGCCCTATAATCTTTTCAATATCGGTTACAGGTATTGGCTCCCATTCTCCGTTTCGATCGAGGTATAGTGCTCTTGCTATGGTTTTTACGTCGCTGAATTGCTTGCTATTGCGTCGAGTTGAAGCTGTTGCCAAATACTTTAATGCTGGTTTGCCCGACTCGAACACAAATTCTATCGAAAGCACATCCGATTTCAAATTCAGCATATTGTAGCTGGCATTGTCGCGTTGGTTGAGTCGTTCAGATTTACCATACAATGCGAAAGTAATAGCTTCTAGGATACTCGATTTTCCACAACCCACCGGACCAAATATACCAAACAATCTAGCATTGGTGAGGTTAGCAAAATCGATGGTTTGCTTTTTCTGATAGGAGTAAAGTCCCTCCAACGACAAACTAATGGGCATCATAACTCGTCCTCCTGCGCTTGAAGTTCTCTGAACAGCTCCATCAAACGTTCGCCTGGTTCTTGTCCCTTTTGGTGCTTGAAATAGTCGCAAAAAAGCTCTTCGGTTGTTTTTGTAAGGTCAACCTTCACTGTTTCGACAGAATCGGATTTGCTTGTAACCTCAGGAATAACATTCACAATGCCATTATGAACGTTGCCTAGCTTTTTTCGGTCGGAAGCTGTTAAATACGTTTCGCTCACCACAGTCAGTTCGACCAAACAATCCTGATTGGCTTCGAGCCAAACCACAGCTTCTTCGATGCCATTGGCTTTGAAGCGAAGCAACTTCTTTCCTGAACATAGTTCAATTTCTTTTAATGCTGCTTTTTCGCCCGGTTGAATATCGGCAAGCAACACAAACTTTTTTTGACCAGCCTCTGCAAACGAATACGAAATAGGGCTTCCAGAGTACATCATCGGACAAGGCTCGAAATCGACTGTTTGCTTACGATGCAAATGTCCCAATGCAACATATTGCATTTGAGTTGGAATATTGCTGCTGTAAACTGCCTGTGCTCCACCAACATGCAGAATGGGTTTTTCGTCGTCGGGTTCTTCGGGCCAATCGGCTCCATCTTTCACAAAAAACAAGTGACTGAGCAAAACATTTACTCCATCGCTATTGCAATACATATCAGACAATTGCTTCCATCGGCGCGCAAGTATTTCACGAAGTTGCTCCTCGATATCGCTGGAGCCAAGGTAGGTTTTAAGACGGAACTCGTTGGCATAAGCAGTATGCACAATGCGCAATGGAGCATCGAAGCCTGGAATTTTCAATTCAACAAAACCTTCTTCGGAGCGCAAAACTTCAAATCCACTTTCGAGTTTAAATGGCGCAACCACCGTGTTTGGACTACCAATAAATACTATTCCGCATTCACGAGCTAGCGGATCGGGCGATTCAATACGTTCTGGAGAATCGTGATTGCCAGCAATAGCAACAACTGGACGTCTTCCACCATCGGCCATTTTTTTTAAACTTCGGTAAAACAAATCGACCGCTTCGGTGGGCGGATTAAACGTGTCGAACAAATCGCCCGCAACAATCACTACGTCAACTTTTTCTGCTTCGGCGATGGCAATTATCTCATCAAGAACAAGTTGCTGCTCACCAATACGCGAAAAATCGCCCAAACGCTTTCCCAAATGCCAATCCGATGTATGAAGTATTTTCATTGATGCAGTTAAAATAAGAAGTTCAATACAAACTTAGTTATTTTACTCATACTAACCCAATAAAATAATCAGAAGTATAATTTCGGTATTCCTCCGAAAAATGCTCATTATTGGCACGAATGACTATTTTCCCCGAAACAACTGTTTGTGGTTGCTTACGCGAAAACGACATAATACGTCGAACAGGCTTTTGCCCAGCAAATGAAAATACAATCAATTCTTTAATCAAATAAAAACCATCCAAAAACATAAGGCTCTCAAACGACAAAGAAACGTCGAATGGCAATATAACATCAAAAATTCCATCGGGAACAAGAAGATTTGCAGCTGCATCTACCAATTCGCTGTGCGAAATTGTAATACCCGAATGCCGCGCATTGGTTTTTCGTTCGTCGGGCGATAAAAGGCTATCAATAAAATAAGGCGGATTCGAAACCATGCGGTCGAAAACAGCATTTTCGCTTTTCCAATATTCCTGAACCGAAACACATCGGGCTTGCAACCTATCGGACCAAGGTGAGTTTGTGAAATTTCCGCTTGCTTGAATAACCGAAGCTTCATCAACATCGATAGCTACAATTTTTCCAGTCGATTTCTGGGCCAACATTAATGCAATCAATCCGCATCCGGTGCCAATGTCGATTGCATTTCTAAAATTGCTTCTACTGCTGTATGCACCAAGTAAAACACCATCGGTGCCAACTCTCATGGATGAAAGCTGATCGAAAACTTCAAATTGTTTGAAACGAAAGGGTTTCATGGCTATTTATTCAAATCGAGCAAGCCTTCTGGAGTCTCAATAACGATTTGTTTTTCTTCGTCATCAATCTCCAAAATAAAATCTTCAACAAAGGGTACCAGTATTTCCTGCCCTTCATTTTCGATTACCATCAAATCTTGTCTTCCTTGCTGAATGAATTTTACAACGCCAACATAACCAAAATTAACATCTCTCACTTGGTAACCAATCAGCTCATCTGCCGGATCGGCATCGACGGTAGAAGTAAAATTAGCTTGAGGGATTGAAACAACTCGTCCGAGCAGTTTTTCTGCAAGCGATAGCGATTGGTAATCGTCGAAAACCACATACCAGTCAACCGTTGATGTATTTCTGGAGCCATGAATAAAAAAAGGAACCTGTATTCCATCAAATTCGAGGAAAACAGGTTCTTTTGTGTTTGCTGGAACCTTTCCAGGCTCGAGCTTCAATAGCAATTCGCCATTAACCCCATGTGTTTTAACAATTTTTCCTACTCGGATCAATTCTATCATTGGGGTCGAAACCGTTTATTCTTCGGTTTTTGGCTCTTCTGCTGCTGGCTCTTCAGCTACTGGAGTTTCTTCAACCTCAGCTACTGGTTCTTCGGCAACAGGAGCTTCTTCGACAGCTGGAGTTTCTTCAACCTCAGCAACAGGAGCTTCTTCTACAGCTGGAGTTTCTTCAACCTCAACCACAGGAGCTTCTTCAACTTCTGCTACGGGAGTTTCTTCTACTTCTTCGGCTTTCATTTCGGCTTTCATTTCGACCTGACGTTTTGCCTGTAAAGCTTTGTCGCGTTCTGCTCTAACTTTCTTTTCGGCCTCAACTTGAGCTTTTCTCATTTCGATAGAATCTGTTTCTACCGATTTCGATTTCTGCTCAATTTTGGCTTGTTTATCGCTCAACCACTTGTCGAATTTCGCATCGGCCTGTTCTTGGGTCATAGCACCTTTTACAACACCTACATTGAGGTGATGACGATAAAGCACTCCTTTGTAAGATAGGATGGCTTTGGCAGTGTCGGTTGGCTGTGCACCAACTTTTACCCAATAAACGGAACGTTCGAAGTCGATGTCGATGGTGGCAGGTTTTGTAAGCGGGTTGTAAATGCCAAGCTTCTCAATATACCTACCATCACGTGGTGCACGACTGTCTGAAACTACGATATGATAGAAAGGAGCACCTTTCTTACCAAATCTCTGCAATCTGATTTTTGCTGGCATAAAATGATTTTATTTGAGGGGTGCAAAGGTCTGATTTATTTTTGAATTAGCCAAATAATTCGGATTTATTTTCCAATGAGTAAATATTTATACTCTCTTGCCTCCGCTAAATATTTGGTTTTTAGTGAAAGTTCAACCATATTAAGAGCCTTTTGCGTGTCGCCTGTAAACTCAAAACAAACAGCCAGATTGTAATATGCTTTAGCTACAATTTCGAGATTTTCCGACTTTGTTAAATCGTCCAATATTCTTTTTCCAGCTGTATGCGAACCATCCTTTATAAGCTTGTAAGCCTCTTTGAACTTTGGATCGCCCGAGGTAATAAACTCACGGTTCACACAAGAAATATGCTCACAAAAACGACTACAATAGTCTCTTCCAACGCTCGCACCCCAGTCTTCAACTGCATCGCGTTTCGATATCAGATTGCTTTTCGCTTCTTTTTCTGATGTGCCTTGAGCTTGAAATTCAATATCATCAAAACCATTATAGGCTGGAATATCGGTAAAAAGATTCCCATCTGAGTCAAAATAATAGCTATAGACCCTAGTCTCGATATGACCATTGAGTTTGGCGATAAAAACCCCAGCCGAATCGACTTGCAACTCATTTGCCGATTTCGAGAAATTGGCATAGAAATAATCCACCACAAAAACCAGCGTGTTCCTACTGCCACTAAAATAGCTGTAGCTTTTTGGCAAATTGATAAAATCACTTATTGGTTGATTTTGATCATCACCTTTCAATTCAGCTGGATCAACCACAGAATTCATACACGCTATGCTTTCGCCCAATGAAGAACAAATTGCACTCGAACCATCCCTTGCTTCGCCAGAATACATAAAATCTGTTATCAGATGCACGTTGTTTGCTTCGGAGCCAGCTACCAAATTCACAATATAAATCTGGCTTACTTTACCAGGAATTGTTTGTTCGGGAGGAGATTTAACATCAACTGGTAATCGACTAACAGAACATGCAACAAACGACACAGCAATTCCCAAAAAGATTGCAGCTATTTTTAATATTTGGCTATTCATTGGCTATGGTTTACAACAATCCACCGTTCTGATAAATCTCGAGCTGAACTGGATAGAATGGATTGATATTCACCGATTTTCCCGAAGTTAGGTTTTCAACCAATCCTGTTGCAAAGTTTACACGCAAAGTATCACCATCGTTGAGTCCCAGTTCTTCCATTTGGTCTGCTTTGTAAGTCAGAATGGGCATAGCAGCATTGATGGCGTTGCGTTCGTAAATTGCGCCATACGATTCGGCAACAATACACGATACTCCAAGCGAAAGAAAGCAATCGACTGCTTGCTGACGCGACGATCCTGCTCCAAAATTCTTGGTTGTAACTACAATATCGTTTGGTTGAACTCGTTTTGCAAAGTCTTCGTAGCCTTTCAAATTGTCGAAAGCATACTGCCCCATTTCTTTGATATCGGTAATAGTCAAATAACGATTGTGAAAAATCATATCGGTATCGATGTCATCTTGTTTAATAAACCACACACGACCTTCAACTACAGTTGGTTTGTCTATTTTCTCACGAGCAGCTACCTGCTTTATTTCAAATTTTCCAGTGTTGGTGAAAACTGCAGGAGAATCGGGGATATTGTCGGGCGAAGTAATAAACCCAGCCACAGCACTTGCAGCAACCACTGCGGGCGAAGCCAAATACACATAACCTTTTCCTTGTTTTCCAGAAAAGTTGCGATTTCCAGTTGACATGGTTACTTCTTCGGGTCCATTTTGTCCAACCTGCCCAGCGGCGCATCCAGCACATCCGGCATTCGAAACCAAAGCACCAGCTTTTTTGAAAATTGACATTATTCCTTCTTCGAGACACTGATCCCAAATGTCGTTGGTAGCAGGAACAATTTTAAGAACAACTCCTGGTGCAACTTTTCGGCCTTTAAGAATACTTGCAGCAACGCGCATATCTTCTATACGTCCATTGGTGCAACTTCCAATAAATGCAGAATCGATTTTGGTTCCTTGCTTCGCAGCAACGGTTTCGTTGTCGTGCGGATGACCAGGCAACGCAAGCATTGGAGCAAAAGTTGAAATATCTATCTGATAAACAGCTGTGTATTGCGCATCGTCGTCGGCTTTAAGTGCATCGAAACGCTTTCCACTGAGCATTTGCAATTCGTTCAAAATGAGCTCACTCGACGGAAACAGCAAGATAATGGCGCCCATTTCGGTTCCCATAGAAGCAATGGTAATTCTTTCGTCGAGTGTGAGTGCATCGATGGCATCGCCATACAATTCTACCGAATAGCCAAGCAGCTTGTTGGCTCCAAAGATTCCGAGTAAATTCAACACCATGTCTTTTGCAGAAACATTGGCAGGTTTACGTCCATTAAAAACAAGTTTCACCGATTCGGGAACCTTGAACCAAACCGAGCCTTTGGCCCAGGTTGCAGCAATATCCTGATCGCCCATGCCTTGTCCGAACGAACCAATTGCGCCCATGATATTGGCATGCGAATCGGTTGATACAAAAGTACTTCCAGGCCATACAAGACCTTTTTCAATGGCAAGATGGGTTCCAATACCCGAATCGATATCGTAAACTTTAATATTGTTGTCGCGGGCAAAAAGTCTGCAATAATGCTGATTAGCAGCATATTTTTGATCGGAACCAGTTGGATTACAATCGAAAGTAAAAACTGTACGAGCTGGGTCGGCAACTTTAAGACCATTGTCAACAATATTCTTAACAACGTTGGCACCCCCAAAATCGCGTGCTACTCGAGTATCGATAAAAACATCGACAATGTCGCTGGGTTTCACAAATTCCTGACTGCTGTGTGATGCAATGATTTTTTCAATAATTGTCTGCTTCATATTGATTTGGGGTTGAGGTTAATCGTTCGAGATAATGGAAAGACAGAATCACTTTAAATTTCCGCAACAAATATAATCACAATTTCTTGAATTTCGCATTCTCTTTTGATAGATATCTGAATTTGATTGTTGGAGTATCTCAATTGAGGAAAACTCCCAAATTCACCAGCAAAATTAAGCTGTACACAGAAGACAGTCGTTAAAAACAACCAGCCATAAATAACTCGAAGTTTAAAACCAAATCTACTTCAAATAAGTGTCCAACCAGCCCTTAAATTCGCGTTGCCAAAGAATTGCATTCTGCGGTTTCAACACCCAGTGGTTTTCTTCAGGGAATAACACCAGACGCGATGGAATTCCTTTAATTTTGGCGGCAGTGAAAGCCTGCATAGCTTGCGTGTAAGCTATTCGGTAATCACGTTCGCCATGGAAAATCAATATTGGAGTATCCCATTTGTCGACAAAAAGAGGAGGACTGTTGGCAAATGAACGCTGAGCAATTGCATTTTGTTTGTCCCAATACGGTCCGCCCAAATCCCAATTGGTAAACCAAAGTTCTTCGGTTTCGAGATACTGACTTTCGAAATTGAACATGCCGTCGTGAGCAATAAACGCTTTGAAACGACCTTCGTGATGACCTGCAAGCCAAAAAACTGAAAATCCGCCATAGCTAGCACCAACTGCTGCCATTTTATTTTCGTCGGCATAAGGCTCGGCCGAAACAGCATCGATTGCGGAGAGATAATCCTTCATATTTTGTCCACCATAGTCGCCACTGATTTGTTCGAGCCATTCCATTCCAAAGCCAGGAACACCACGCCTATTTGGAGCAACAACAATATACCCATTGGCAGCCATCATCTGGAAATTCCAACGATAGCTCCAAAACTGCCCAACCATTCCCTGCGGGCCACCTTGGCAATACAGAATAACTGGATAGGTTTTAGTTGAATCGAAATGTGGAGGATAAATGACCCATGTGAGCATGTCTTTGCCATCGGTTGTTTTTATCCAACGCTCTTCCACGTTGCCCATAGTGATTTGAGCAAGCAATTCCTTGTTTATCATGGAAATATCGGCATCTTTGCCTGTTTGCATATCGACCGAATACAACTCGTCGGGTTGTGAAATACTGTGTCGTTGAGCA
>DYON01000395.1 GCA_020720525.1 Acetofilamentum sp. | reverse complement strand
AATGAGGATGAAAAGTAGAAGAAAATGAGTATTTTTGTATATCCGTTTAATAACCTAAAATAGATTATATGGAATTGAATCTTCTTGATTTTGGACGTCGCTTCCGCTCTGAAGCTAGTTGCATCGCATATCTACGAAAAGAAAAAGAAGCAACCGAAATCATTTGCCGACGATGTGGATCCAAGTCGCATTATTGGAACTCGCGCCACCTCTCACACGACTGCAAAAAATGCGGACACCGATTGCCTTTGCGAGTTGGCACCCTGCTTGAAGGAAGCAAACTCCCTTTTAGATACTGGATATATACTCTTTACCTTATGACTATGACAAAAAAGGGCTTTTCGGCTCTTGAATTGCAGCGCCAACTTGGGCATAAGAGATACGAACCCATCTGGGCAATGATGCACAAAATCAGATCGCTGCTTGGGAAAGCCGAACAATCGAAGCTTATCGGAGATAACGTTGAAATGAAGAATTTGGTTATAACAACTATTTCCACTGCATCGAAAAGCCAAACTGAATCTGAAGCAAATGGAAAGAAAAATCATACGAAAAAGAAACGCGAAGTACGAGTAATTGCAAGAGTTAGTGAGCCGCATAAACCGTTCAAAAAACTGCGACGAACAACGTTCAGGTGGGTTCGTTTTCTTGTTGAAAAAGAGGAACAAAAAGAGGCACATCTCACTTTCTTTAGCTCTTCGGCTCGTGTTGCACAAAGAGGGATATTAAATTCCAGACCATTTTTCCTCGATACCGGATTTCTCCGTCAATTTCATCCAGAAGAATATGAAAGGAAAATTCCCTGGGCTGTTGCACTAAGCGGCAATGCAAAACGCATAATCAATGGAATTCATCATCATGTAGGGGAAGAATATTTACAGAATTATCTCGACGAGTTCAGCTATAAAACGAATCATCGCAACGATGGTTTGGAGAGTTTTTCAAAAGTAGTGAAAGTTGCTCTTGCTGGGAACTGGTGGCATACCAATAGGAGCTTAAACGGATATACATATATTGGACCATTCCCCACCAATTCCATACCTTTGCAGCCATGAAACCAATACACAAAATTCTTTTCCTCGATTCTACTCACCCTTTTCTCCCTCAAAAAATGGAAGAATCGGGATTTGAGGTTCTGAACTACAATGAGAATTTAGAAGATTTCGATGCTTTGCTTCCTCATCTCACTGGTATTGTGGTTCGCTCAAAACTTAAACTCACCAGCCAAATTCTACAAAAAGCTACCCATCTCAAATTCATCGCCCGAGCTGGTGCTGGAATGGAAAATATCGACGTAGAATTTGCTGAAAGCAAAGGAATTGCCTGTTTAAGTTCGCCCGAAGGAAACCGCGATGCAGTTGGAGAACAAGCACTCGGTATGCTTATGATGCTTATGAACAATTTGCGCAGGTCCGACAACGAAGTGCGAAACGGCATTTGGAAACGCGAAGCCAATCGTGGATTCGAACTCACCGGAAAAACAGTCGGCATAATTGGCTATGGCAATATGGGAAGTGCTTTTGCACAGAAAATTGCCGGTTTCAATACCAACACCATTGCTTACGATAAATACAAAACTGGATATAGTTCGTCGCTTGTAAAAGAATGCAGCATGGATAAACTTTTCGAGACTTGCGATGTCATCAGCTTGCATATTCCACTGACCGAAGAAACCACTTTTCTGGCCAACAAGGCCTTTTTCGATGCATTCAAAAAGCCCATTTGGTTCATCAACACTTCGCGGGGAATGGTTTGCCAAACTGCTGCACTTATCGGAGCCATCGAATCGGGAAAAGTGCTGGGCGCAGCCCTCGATGTGCTCGAATGGGAAGATTACAGTTTCGAGAATTTTTTCAACAAAGAACTGCCTGCCGAATTCAACTGGCTCAAACTGAGCGACAAGGTTGTTCTTAGTCCGCATATTGCTGGCTGGACACAAGAATCGAATCTGAAACATGCCGAAGTGCTGTGGGAGAAGATAAAAACGGCGATGAAACCATAACGCTCATCACCGTTTACAAAATTGAATGGC
>DYON01000394.1 GCA_020720525.1 Acetofilamentum sp. | reverse complement strand
TGGCTCGGCGATGGGTGAGTCGTAAATGGTCTTTGAATTTTTTGTCGGATATCCCCGGGGGCGAACAGACATCGAGCACCATCATAATATCAGAACCGAAATTACATTGGGTATCGACAATAATTTCTGGCGAGAAAAAATGCTTTGCTCCGTCGTGAATGGAACGAAAAAAGACACCATCTTCAGTAATTTTTGCAAGTGGTTTGGTAGCTTCAGAACCCCTATTGGTGGTAGAATTTTTTCCAAGACCGAGAGAAAAAACTTGAAAACCGCCGGAATCTGTGAGGATAAGTCCAGGTCGATTTTCGTAGGTATGCAGACCGCCGGCTTTTTTGATAAATTCAGAACCAGGGCGAAGAAAGAGATGGTATGTATTTGCCAAAATGAGATTTATAAGTGGAATATCGCCGACGTATTTGGGGTCGCGGAGCATATCCAAAATAATTCCTTTGATAGTACCTTTGGTTCCTACCGGCATAAATACGGGCGTAGGAATCTTGATGCCATTGAGAACTATTTCGCCAGCTCTTGCGTTTCATTTCTTTTTTTGTATGGTAAATTGTAATTTCGATTTCATGAGGAAGGGTGCAAAAGGTGTAAAAGGTTCAAAAGGTTACACGTAATCTTTATTGAAATTTGTGGAAAGTTGCAATACATTTATTGCTGAAATTACTCCCCCAACCCCTCTAAAATAGAGGGGAGTCTATAAAAATGGTTTTTTAGATACATAAAGTTTTGGTATGAGAGTGTTGGCTATAGAGACAAGTTGTGATGATACGTCGTTGGCGATAATTTCGTATGATGGAGATACATTTGTGACGGAACAGTTGCTCTCATATACGCAGGTTATTCACAATCAATACGGTGGTGTTGTACCAGAATTGGCGTCAAGAGAACATGCAGATCAGATTTTGGCGGTGTTCAAAAATATAGTAAATTCAGTGAATTCAGTAGATTCAGTGAATTCAGTTGTGCGTGAGCAAGATGTGTATCAAGAATTTTTTCAAACTATAGATGCAATTGCGTATACATCGCATCCAGGGTTGCCGGGATCATTGGTGGTGGGAGAAGCGTTTGCGAAAACGTTGGCATTGCAATATGGCAAAGAATTATGGCCGACAAATCATGTCCATGGTCATTTATTTTCGCTATTTTTGGAAAGAAAAATTGACGATGTGCAATTACCGATGGTGGTATTGACTGCGTCAGGAGGACATAACGATCTATATTATATCGACAAACGTAGGGCTGGCATCACGGGCCAGCCAGACATCACAACCAAACCAATGGAATGACATTCAGGCATTGTGGGACAATTTCAGATTACGAAATTGGGTGGAACGTTGGATGATGCGTCGGGTGAATGTTTCGACAAAGTTGCGAGAATGTTGGGTGGAACGTATCCGGGTGGACCTTGGATTAGCAAGCAGGCACTCGAAGCTGTGCCAGATCCATCTATTTCTTTTACGAGAATATTTTTGAAGGCGGACGAACATATGTTTAGCTTTTCGTGAATGAAAGCGCAAATTCATACGTTTTTGGAAACGTGTAAGGAAAAAAATATTCCCCTGACTCCAGAACGTATCAGTGCAATTGCTTGGGAGTTCCAAGAGGCAGTCGTCGAAGTGCTTGCCAAGAAGTTGATCAGAGCATGACTTGTACATCATGCGAAAACGGTGGCGATTGCGGGGTGAGTTTCTGCAAATCAAAGATTGCGAGAATATACAAATTTTTTAACAACAGAAAAAAAACGACTCTACAACCAAGTTATCAACGCAGCCTCGTATGTGCAAAATTCCGTACCATCGCCAGACGATGTCGCAGTGCCAGTAGTAATGAAACCAATGAAATTAATATATTCCATGGATAATGGAGCGATGATTGGAGCGGCTGCGATTATGAAGCATTTGTAATAAAGTTTTCTTTGTTTCCTTTTTTTTTCAGTGGTGTTCAAAAAAAAAAACATACCAATCGTAATTGTCTGTAAAATAATCCCTTCGGGAACCTTTTGCAATGTAACAAACTTTCTCTTGAAAT
>DYON01000061.1:5293-11823 GCA_020720525.1 Acetofilamentum sp. | reverse complement strand
GCTCTCTAAAACGACTAACAATACCAAAAACCAAAGGTCCATCTAAGCGCATGATGTGAATTTTCTTAAACACATCGGCATTGACATCCTTCTCGTCTTCCCAAGGGAGTTCGTGGTCTTTTACCGAAACTGGAGTAACATCGGTGCTCAGTTCAACTAAATCGCCTGCTCGCTTCATAAACAACACCGACGATATTACCATACCTATAGCAACAGCCTGAAGCAAATCGACAAAAATAGTTAGCAGTAGAACTACAATAAGAACAGCAGCGTCGGCTCGTGGAATATGAAATAGGTCGCGCAAACCCTTTGTGTCGATAATGCTAATTCCAACCGTAATGAGAATCCCTGCAAGTACTGCGTTTGGAATTAATGCTACATATCGTCCCAGACCAATAAGCATCAACAAAAGAATAGCACTGTGAAGCAATCCCGAAAGAGGAGTTTTTCCACCCGATTTCACATTTATAACTGTACGCATGGTTGCTCCGGCTCCGGGAATACCACCAAAAAGGCCTGCAACTGCATTTCCAATGCCTTGACCAATCAATTCTTTGTTGCTTTTGTGTCGAGTATGTGTTAGGTTATCGGTCACCACCGAAGTAAGTAATGTATCGATGGCTCCCAAACCAGCCAACGTAAGACCAGGAATAATAGCCATCATCACCAAATCGATATTGAGGGGAAACAAGTCGCCACCTCGAAAAGCAGGTAAACCAGCCGGAATACTAAAAATAGTGAGTTTGGGATCATAATTGATTAATACCGAAACAACAGTCATTGCAAAAAGAGCAACCAATGTTCCTGGAATTTTCTTAGTAACAAATGGGAAAAAATACACAATTGCAATAGTGCCGCATGCAAGCAACAGCGATTCTTGATTGAACTGCGAAAAAAGGTCGCCCAAACCAGCAACAATATCGAGTGTTGACGAAGGCGATTTGAGCCCAAACAATGGAAAAATCTGCATTAAAATAATAATAACTCCAATACCACTCATAAAACCCGACAGAACAGGGTAAGGAATGTATTTAATATACCGACCCAGCTTCACCAAGCCAAACAGTATTTGGAAAAGACCAGCGAACACAATAGTGAGAATCATGAGTGTGGCAGTGGCTTCGGCTGGCATTCCAGAGGCAATCGACGAAACAATAACTGCAGCTGTAACAACAGTCATGGGACCAGTAGGTCCACTTATCTGAGCAGGTGTTCCTCCAAAAAGCGACGCAAAAAATCCAACAAAAATAGCTCCATACAAGCCAGCTTCGGCACCTAAACCCGATTGAACTCCGAATGCAAGTGCAAGTGGCAGCGCAACCACTCCGGCAGTAATTCCACCGAAAATATCGCCTCTGAGATTGGACAAAAGTCCTTTGGTATTCATTTCACATTTGATTTTAAGCCGCAAAAGTATGAATAAAAATACCCAGAAACCCGATTATTTCAAACAATTTTCTGACGAAAAGCTATCAAAACAGAACTAATAGCGCACAACCACACCTGTATTCATTCCTTTAATAATCTCTGAAAGAGTTCCTTTTATTTCTACAATTTCAGGGTCGCTGGTTATTTTTGCACGGTCGTTTTTCTTAACTCTCTTTACTGGTTGTGGTGTTTCGATGGTTGTTGTTACATTAATCATCGACGAAACTTCGACTCCCATAAATTCTTGATCGAGCATTTTGTTATCGCTTTTCTCAATGGCTTTGGTTACCATAGGACCTATGTCTTTTTTGCGAAACTTATGCTTCCCTATTTTCATGTAGTTGGGAATAATAAAGCCGTATTTCAAACCAGCAAGTTTCAACAGTGCACGCTTGAAAACCTTGTGATTCTTAAAATGAAACGATACCGAATAAAAACCGCTCGATTTGTCGGAAACAGCCTTAACATCGGAAATACCCGAAACATCTTTCAAGCCTTCTTCGACAAACTGAGGAAAATTGAGCAAGCCTTCCGGAAGACTTGCGTTTCCCATGCCCGTTTTCGATAGAGCACCCATATCGAGCGTAAGCGAATAATCGCCGCTTTTGTCGGGATAAATTTTAATGTGCTCAACCAATTCGATACACGATGTTGCCGACATCAAAACAAGAGTGGCAACCAACCATTTCAACCTATTGAATAACTGCATTGGGATTGAATACTTTTTTGAGAATGTCGTTTACGCGTGCTAAAGGGTCTGTCCTGATTTTCTTTTCTTCGGAAGCAATTTGGGTAAACAAAGCAGTTAAAGCTTTATCGGTAACATATTTTGCCAAATCGGTTTCGATTTTGGTAACAAAAGGTATTTTGTTGTAAGTTGAAGTGATATCGGACCAGTATTTTGTAGCATTTACAGCATCGAGGGCTTTTTGTATTTCGGGTTTAAACAAGCCAAAAAGTGCTGTTGTTGTTTTGCCCTTGAAATATTCGGTGGCAGCATTATCGGCGCCTTTGAGAATATTTTTGGCATCGGCAAACGTCATCGAAGTGATGGCATTCAGAAAAATGGGAGCCGCTTTCGAAACTGCATTTTCGGCACCATGATTCATGGTAGTAATAAAATTATCGACCATATCGTTCATTCCTAACTCTCGGAGCTTTGTTTCGGCACGTTTTGCTTCTTCGGGAAAAGGAATTTTAAACAAGGGGTTTTTGAGGAATCCGTCGGCTTTGCCCAATAGACCTACAGCGTTGTTGGTACCAACATTGAGAGCTTCTTTCAGACCCCCAACAATATCCGATTCGGATAAAATAACTGCACCGCTGGTGGGCAGATTCATTTTACTGAGTGTATCGCAGCCTGCAAACAGGAGCAAAACTGCAATTGAAGCAAAAATGGTTTTTCTCATGACAAAAAAATTTTCGTAAAGTTACAAAATTTAAGCCAGAGAAAACAAACGGTATTTTTCAATTCTATTATCTTTGATTCCCAAACAAATTTGGCATGTCAATTCCACAAGGCTCACTTATTAGCTATTTCAGCACGCTGGTGAAACAAAACGGCGGAATCAACCTCGCGCAGGGCATTCCCGGCTTCGATCCACCTGAAGAGCTTATCGAAGCTTTAAAAGGTGTTGCAGGCGATCCTATTCACCAGTATCCTCCAGGAACGGGCAATTTTGAACTTGTTTCGCAACTCATTTCGCATTTGCTACCACAAAAAGAGCTATCGCCAAGCGAAATATTAATTCTGCAAGGAGCTACCGAAGCTCTTAGTCTTCTGTTTCTGTATATTCTTAAAACCAATGGTGCCCATTTCAACACCCTTGCTTTTTCGCCGCCCTACGAATCGTACCGGCAGCTTCCATTGCAATTTGGGCTACCATTTACCGAATTGGAGACCAACGAAGCTGGACAAATTCCGCTCGAAGCAGTTTCAAGAAGCATTGACGAAGACAACACCAAACTCATTTTTATAGCGTCGCCCGGCAATCCGCATGGGAAAATTTTCGAGCCAAGCGAAATAGATAAACTCATCGATATTTGCACAACGAAACAATGCTTCCTGCTTTTCGATGCCGCATACCAAAGCTTGTATTTTGAGCAGAAACCTTATGTTCCATTCAAAAAGCTCAATCCGTATTTGTTTATTGCCGATAGTTTTTCAAAACTCTGGTCGGTAACTGGCTGGCGGGTTGGATATTTGATTCACGATGCATCGCATACATCCGCACTTAGATCGCTGCACGATTATACTGGACTTTGCGCCAATTCGGTGGCGCAAGAAGCTTTGGCGCGTTATGCTTCCGAAAACCAATTCGGCGAAAAGTATTCCGAAATGCTTCGAGGCGAATTGAAAAAAAACTACAAAACAGCTATTACAGCACTAAAGGCTGCAGGGTTTAAGCCTTCGCAAGCCGATGGCGGTTATTTTGTATGGACCGAATTGCCCGCAGACTTCAACGACGGTTTCGAATTTGCCGAAAGTCTTTACAACACAACAAAAGTTGCTGTGGTTCCCGGAATACACTTCAGCCCAATGGCAAAAAGATTTATCCGAATTAATATTGCACGTCCAATTGCGGAACTACAAGAAGGATTGCACCGAATACAACAATTTGTTGCTTCGCAAATGAAGTAAATAGCTATTTCTCGATATACTCCAGCGATCCAGTAGCAGGTTTAAATTTCACCTGACGGAGATTTGCAGGCAAATAGGCGGTGATTCCATATTGACACACTGGAATCACAGTCGAAAACACCACTTCGCCCGCGCCTTTCACAATCAGCAAAGTAGCTTCTTCAGGAATATTGTAGGCCAATCCTTTAGTTTTTGAAAATTTTCCATTCTGTAAAGCTCTCAAAATTCCAACAGATTTGTCGCCCTGAACCAATCTGAAATAGTACATATTATCAACAAACAAGCTATCCGATTCGTTACTGATTCCTTCGCTGGTATAAAAACTGAACAAAAATTGTGGTTTTAACTTCATATTTACTTCTGGAATAATGGTGAACCTGTAATGGTAAGTATTTTCAACGGTTTTTCCGGTAAACAATGTTAGATATTCCTGCATCATGTCGTCGAGCTCGGCAAGCATTCGCTCGAAAGTAGCTTGATTGTAATCGACCTCTTGGTAACCAGCAATCAGATTCATTTTGTTTTCGGAAATCAACTTAATATAGTCGGCAGCATCTTTGGCTTTGTCTTCGAGCGACTTTTCGATGATGCTGTGCTGCAAAATTTGCTTTTCGATGGTGATGGTATCGAGAATAATTTTTTCAAATATAGTATCGGTTTTCACGCGAGTGTTGCCGGTGGCAAAATATTCGAATGCTTCAAATTCGTTGCTATTGGCACCAATATTGCGCGAGCCGCTTTCCATTGTAGGAATTCCATCCATGCGCTGTTGTTCGCTCAGATTCAATCCGCCAATGCATCCATTGTCGGTAAGCCAAAGACCAAATTCATCTTTATTTTTCAATCGACGCGTATCGACATAAAACAATTTTGATGTATCGGGCATTGATGCCAGACTAGCTTCGACCGACTCGATGCGATATTCGAACGAATTTTCTGTAATCACGTTGCTAATACCCGTAAATTTGGCCGAATATTGCGAAAACGGACCTTTCAAATAATGAGATTCCTTCACCGTGATGTCGATATGAACAACTGTTTTCGGAAGATAATAAAACACACCATCGTGTTTTAGCCTCGAATCGGGTTCAACCTTCACTACATTAAGACTATTGCACGAAAACAACACCAGTGCCAGCAATATTAGAACGAGATTTCGCATCGAATTTTTTTTCAAAATTACAGAAATTCCACGAATAGTAACCTTTTCATTACCTTTGTAGTGAATAATGAAAAACAAAGAACTCATTCGAATTGGCAACAACACTTCGCCTGTGTTTGTTTCGGAAATCCCGGATAAGCATTTCAAGCGTTTGTGGCAACTCCATGTAGGGTCGCATACCAACACCACAGTTGTTGTTTTAGCCGACAAACAAGTTTATGATCTGCACCAAAGCTGGATTGAAAGTTTCACCAGCCGATTAAATATCACGGTTGCCAACACCCAACTGCTTGTTGCAGGCGAAAAAATAAAGCAATTGGCAGTTGCCGAGACCATAATTAATGAATGGATTGCTCTTTCGATTCCCAAAAACGCCATAATTCTTTGCATTGGAGGCGGCACTATTACCGATTTGGGCGGATTTATTGCATCTGTTTACAAACGTGGATTGCGATTGATAAACATTCCCACTTCGCTTATGGCCATGACCGATGCATCGATTGGTGGAAAAAACGCATTAAACTTAGGCACCTACAAAAATCAAATTGGAACATTTCATGCGCCATTGTTTACTTTTGTTGCACCCGAATTTCTAAAAACACTTCCCGAGACCGAAATGGCATCGGGATACGCCGAAATGATGAAACATGGATTGCTGGAAGGAAAAAATTTCCTAAAAAAAATGCTCAACATTGTTCCAAATGCAGCTGCACCTTCCACATCGTTGCTTGTTGACAGCATTCGGATTAAAATACAGATTGTGGACTCCGATCCAACCGAAAAAAGCAAGCGCATGTTTTTGAATTTGGGACACACATTCGGACACGCATACGAAGGATTTTTTGCAACTTCGGGGCAACCAATTACACATGGCTGCGCTATTGCATGGGGATTGACCGAAATTCTATTTGCTTCAGAATCCATTTGCAACCTTCATTCGAAAAAGATTAAAGATGTTGCTGCTTGGCTAAACCAGCATTATCGATTCGACACAATACCTATATGGGAGCAGCTGAAAGAGTACATTGTGAGCGATAAAAAAAATATTTCTTCTTCGTTTAGGATTGTGTTGCTCAACGAATTGGGAAGACCCTTCATTCAAGCAATCGATGAGAATGGGTTGAAGAGCATTCACAGCCTTTTTTGCAATAAAAACGGTCTACGTAATTTAGGCATTAACAATTAACAACTCACAACTGATTACTGACAACTGACCACTGACTACTGATTACTGACCACTCACAACTGACCACTAATAATATCCTTCCCGCTTCCTAATAATCCACTCGGCAGAAATAA
>DYON01000061.1:1756-5193 GCA_020720525.1 Acetofilamentum sp. | reverse complement strand
ACTGACCACTAATAATATCCTTCCCGCTTCCTAATAATCCACTCGGCAGAAATAAGTGCCAAGATAACAATAAGCAACCATTTCCAATCGAGCAAATCGATGTATTTATTTTGGCGATAATAGGTTGATTGAATGCGGTTTTCTTGTTCCAGAAAGCGATTGATCTTGCTCAAACTATCAGGCGAAACCATCAGTCCACCACTTTGAAGTGCCAATTGCTGCAGCAGGTTGAAATCGGCTTTCAGACTTGCCAACTCGGGGTTGTACCTATCGACGGTGATTTTTCCTCTTTGCGAATACGAATATTGCTTGCTTTTCACCTGTGCCGTAAACGAATATTCGCCCGGGCTGAGTTTGCCGCAGTTGAGCGAATAGCCCGAGCCATCGGGAACAAAGCTGTAGCGATAATCGCGACCAGCATTGTCTTTCATAATCATATCTACTGGCTCCGAGTTGATAAGTTCGAAATTGGAGTTGTAAAGTTCGGCCGAAAAACGAACCGGCTCCATTTCGGAATGGGTTGGCTCGTAAATGACCCTAAATCGGCTTCGGTCTGAGTTTTGCGACAAATACTGAGCTATACGCGAAACAAACGAATCGAACAGATTAAACGATTTGCTGCGATGATAATCGTAGATCCTCCAGCGCCAAATATTTTCGCCCAGCAGAAACGCCCAGCGTTGGTTTTTCACCTGACTGATGCAAAGCAATGGTTGCGACGACACTACCGAGCCAATTTTCTGATATAGCAACACATCGACGCCTTCAGCAACCGAATAATCGCCAAATGGAGCCGAAAGTGGAGGCATCGATCGTACAAAAGCAGCTTCCTGCTGAGGAACCGTGAACAACCCAAAGCCTTCGTTGGCAACAGCAGTAACATCGTTGACCGTCGCTCCACGAACACGAACCGAAACACCAGCGTTCAATGCATTTAATGCGGCAAAATCGGTGTTTGTGCCTGTGATTATCCACACTGGAATGCGTGTATTCATTGCTTTTTCGATGATTGAGCTGTTGCGAACTCCTCGCGATGGAATCTGATGCAAAATCAGCAAGTCGAAGTCCGAAATATCACCAACATTCGATTCGCCTGTAACCACTTTCACTTCGTAGTTGAGGTTGCTTTCGAGTGTTTTGCGAATGGCATTCACATCGGGATGTGGAGCTGCTGCAACCATGAGTACCTTTTTAACATCGTCGGCTACATTGAAGTAAAAAACTCGCTGGTTGTTCACCACATTTTGTTCGCCTGACAATGCAGAAACAGAAACCACAATCCGGTTGAGTCCTTTTTCGGTGGCAAATCCTTTCAAGTTAAAAAGCCGCGAAAACTGATTGCCCTGAATATCGAGCTGCTGATTGAGAATTTCTTTGTTGTTGTGGGTAACGTTAATCGTTATCTGTTTTCCATCGGCTTGCAGTGCATTGATGCCAAACTCGATGGGGAAATAATTATTAAAAACAACTTCCCTATTTCCTGTAAGCGATGCCACGGCAACATCGGTGCGGGTTGACGAATCGCCAAGTGGCACACAAAACACTGGCACTTGAATTTGCTCTGCGGTCGAAAGTGGATTGATGCCAGCATTGTTGATGCCATCGCTCACAATTACAATTCCAATCAGATTTTTGTTGATAAAGCGGGTGCGAATTTCCTGAAAAACATTCCCCATATCGGTAAGCTTGCCCGAAAAATCGCTCGAAGCACCACTTGCCAACGAATCGCTGAAATTGTAGCGTACAATTTCGGGTTCATCGCCAGTGGAGGCTATCCATTCGTTCAAAATAGTCGGAAAAGTATTTCGAATATAAGCCGAATCGGTTCCCGAAACCATCGACAACGAATTGTCGGTAGCAACCACCAGCACAGGCTTGTTGGTCACTTTCAGATTGAGGCGAATGAGTGGTTCGAGCAAGAAAAAAGCGAGCAGAAAAACAACAACGAAGCGAAACGAGAACATCGCAATCCGGTATCCACGCTTAAAACGTTTGGCTTTGCGTCCGGTGTAAAGCGTAAGCGAATAGACCAGCGCAATGACAACACAAACTACAACAAGCCAAAGTGGATAACCAGATACAAAGCCCATATTGAATTATAATTGCATTCCACCGCAAACGCTGACGACCTGCCCAGTAACATACGACGAAAGGTCGCAGCCCAGAAAAACAGCAACATCGGCAACATCGGAAGGAAGTCCGACGCGTTTAAGTGGAATATCTTTAATCCATTGCTCGCGAATTTCGTTGGGCAATTTGGCAGTCATTTCAGTTTCGATAAAACCAGGAGCAATGGCATTGCAGCGAATACTGCGCGAGCCAAGTTCAGCAGCAATACTTTTGGTGAATCCAATCATACCAGCTTTCGATGCAGCATAGTTCGACTGACCAGCATTTCCTTCGATTCCAACCACCGAACTCATGTTGATAATAGACCCAAAACGCTGTTTGAGCATCACTTTTTGAATGGCTTTGGTCATATTGAAAACCGATTTGAGATTGACGGTCAAAACTGCATCCCAATCCTGCTCGGTCATGCGCATAAGCAGGTTGTCGCGCGTGATACCAGCATTGTTGACCAAGATATCAATCTGCGGAAACTCAAGCAAAATGTCGTTGATGAGAGTTTCGCAGTCGTTGAAAACAGCCGCATTGCTTGCAAAAGCTTTGGCTTTTACACCCATAGCGGTAAGTTCAGCAATAAACTGCTGTGTTTCGTCATTCACAGCAAGGTCGGTAATAATAACATTGGCACCGTGCTCGGCGTATTTTGTTGCAATTGCGCGTCCGATTCCACGAGCGGCACCTGTAATGATGGCGGTTTTGCCTTCCAGAAGTTTCATAATCAAAAAGGTTGTTTAATTGTGGTGCAAAGATAGCAATTTCGGCATTTGTGGTGTTGCAGATTAAATTGGTTGATAATTGGTAACTAAAAGATGAATTGAAATCGTAATCAAGCTCATTTCGAAACAATTAAAGCAACGAGAGTAAATGAGTGATTGATTTTTCGTTTGGCATATTAAAAATATTTGTACTTTTGTCGCGGAGAGCTGGCAGAGTGGTCGAACGCGGCGGTCTTGAAAACCGTTGACCCGCAAGGGTCCGGGGGTTCGAATCCCTCGCTCTCCGCATTCTTTCAATGAAAAGCCACGAGTAATCGTGGCTTTTTTGTTGAATGACCTCTGGTCAAGCTTGCTTGTAACAGAAATGGTCATTCAACAAAAATTACTTCTGCTTGCAGAAGTTTTCATTGAAAGATTGCAACCTCCCCCAAATGGGAAAACACCGAGCGAAGCGAAGGGGTAATCCCATTTTCTCCAAGCTATTTTTTTTGCAGAATTATTTCTATTGCTTTGTCATTCAAGCGAAGCGCATTTCTATTCCTCTGGTCAAGCTTGCTTGTAACAGAAATGGTCATTCAACAAAAATTACTTCTG
>DYON01000061.1:0-1656 GCA_020720525.1 Acetofilamentum sp. | reverse complement strand
CTTGCAGAAGTTTTCATTGAAAGATTCGGATGGGGATTTTAGCAACGCATCGAGGCATGAAGTAAATTTTGGGTTAGAACTGTTGTTGTACAATAGTAGATGAAACTTTTTGTAGTGAAAATTGTTTTACCCTCAATAATGATATTTTTATAACTTTGCTCGCATCATTCTAAAACAATTTGCCGTGAAAAATACTGTTCTATCCGCGCGCATTCTCAAGATGAGCGAATCTGCTACTTTGGCAATGACGAAAAAAAGCCGCGAACTGAAAGCTCAAGGTCTCGATGTAATTAATTTGAGTATTGGTGAACCCGATTTCAATGTTCCCGATTTCATTAAAGATGCTGCAAAAAAAGCAATCGACGACAATTTTTCGTTCTATCCGCCAGTGGCTGGATATCCTCAACTTCGGAAAGCAGTTTCGGATAAGCTGAAACGCGACAACCAGCTCGATTATGCTCCTGAGCAGATTGTTGTTTCAACAGGTGCCAAACAAGCAATAGCCAACGTTTTTCTGGCAACACTCAACCCTGGCGACGAAGTGATTGTTCCTGCTCCATATTGGGTTAGTTATACCGAGCTCATCAAATTGGCCGAAGGCGTTCCTGTTTATGTATCTGGTACCATCGAAACCGAATTCAAGATTAGTCCCGAGCAAATCGAAGCTGCCATTACACCACGCACAAAAGCTTTTATTTTCAGCTCACCCAACAATCCTTCGGGAATGTTGTATTCTTATAACGAATTGCAATCGCTGGCAAAAATGTTTGCACGCCATCCGGAAGTACTGGTGATTTCGGACGAAATATACGAACTCATCAATTTTGTTGGCAAAAGCACCAGTATTGGCATCTTCGATGAAATTAAGGAGCAAACTGTTATTATCAATGGTTTGTCGAAAGCATTCGCCATGACTGGATGGCGTTTGGGATACAGTGCTACTTCGATTGAATTGGCAAAAGCCATCGAAAAAGTGCAAGGACAAATAACTTCGGCCGCCAACGCTGTTTCTCAAATTGCAGCAGTAACCGCCTTGCAGGTCGATCCGACCGAATGCAAAGAGCTTACAATGATGAAAAGCGCCTTCAAAGAACGTCGCGATTATGTTTTGAAACGTTTTGGAGATATTCCTGGTATCCGACCCAATAATCCCGAAGGAGCTTTTTATGTTTTTCCCAATATTGAGCAGCTTTTTGGTAAAAGCGATGGACAATCGATTATAAAAGACGACAACGATTTGAGTCTCTATTTGCTCAACAAAGCTTTGGTGGCCTTAGTTCCTGGTTCGGCTTTTGGCGACCCTAACTGCATACGTTTCAGCTATGCTACAAGTATGGAAAACATTCAAAAAGCGATGGATCGCATTGAAAAAGCTATCCTTGAATTGAAATAAAAACTTCAACCTTTCTATAAAGTTCGGACTTGAAGAGTTTCTGAGTTTCTTTCAAAAACATATTCATCCTTGCAGTAGGAGAGATTCCGAAACCAGTTCGGAATGACTGCAAGGATGGTATTGGGAGAGATTTTAAGACAATGCCTTTGGCTTGGAATTGACGCTGCTTGGAGTTGGTTTTTACCAACCAAAAAAGCGCTGTCATGCTGAGTGGCGCATCCGACAAGCATTTTTATTCATGAAGCTTGCGCTGTATCCCTGCC
>DYON01000060.1 GCA_020720525.1 Acetofilamentum sp. | reverse complement strand
GTGTAGCTCAATTGGTAGAGTGGCGGTCTCCAAAACCGTAGGCTGTGGGTTCGACTCCTACCACCCGTGCAAAACAAATAAAAACAATGCGCAAGTTAATAAACTCATTAAGGGAAGTACGCGACGAGATGCTACACAAGGTGAGCTGGCCCACATGGGCAGAGCTTCAAGAAAGCTCTATTGTTGTGTCGATAGCATCGATTATCATAGCCTTAGTAGTACTGGCAATGGATTTATCGTTTGAAAATATTCTGAAACTTGTTTACAATTTGTTTTAGTAGAAAAGAGTACAGGAGCACCTTGCAATGAGCACAGAAGAAAAAAAATGGTATGTAGTCCGTGCAATTAGCGGTAGTGAAAAAAAAGTGAAGCAATACATCGATAATGAAGTTGCTCGTCTAAATTTGCAGGACTATGTTGCGCAAGTGCTTATTCCTATGGAAAAGGTGTTTCAGATTCGCAAAGGAAAAAAAATCACCAAAGAACGCAGCTTCTTCCCTGGATACTTGCTTTTAGAGGCAGCTCTCGATAGTGAAATTGAACATATTATCAAAAATGTACCTGGCGTTTTAGGATTTTTAGGAAATAAAGGCGAAGCCATTCCAATGCGTCAAAACGAGGTAAATCGGATTCTAGGAAAAGTTGACGAACTGGCCGACAAAGGCGAAGAAATGTACGACACTTTTCTTGTTGGCGAATCGGTTAGAGTTATCGACGGCCCGTTCAACAGTTTCACGGGTGTGATTGAAGAAGTGAACGAAGAGAGAAAGAAACTGAAAGTAATGGTGAAAATCTTCGGCAGAAAAACTCCACTCGAATTGAGTTTTATGCAGGTTGAAAAAGAATAATAACGCGAAAAAAGACAAAAGTCATGGCAAAAGAAGTTGCTGCATTAATTAAATTGCAAATAAAAGGCGGTGCCGCAAACCCATCACCTCCAGTTGGACCAGCTCTTGGTGCAAAGGGTGTGAATATTATGGAGTTTTGCAAGCAATTCAATGCTCGTTCGCAAGAACAAGCAGGAAAACTGCTTCCCGTAATAATTACAGTTTACAAGGACAAGAGTTTTGAATTTATAGTAAAAACTCCTCCAGTAGCTGTTCAGCTAATGGAAAAAGCTAAGATTCAAAAAGGATCTGGCGAACCCAACCGCATAAAAGTGGCAAGTGTAACATGGGAACAAGTTCAAGGAATTGCAGAGTCCAAAATGGTCGATCTCAATTGTTTTACAGTTGAATCGGCTATGCTTATGGTAGCAGGAACTGCCCGTAGCATGGGTCTTAAAGTAACAGGTACAGCCCCCTTTTAATTGAAGGATAACGAGTAAAAACTACTATTATGGCCAAAGTTTCCAGAAAAAGAAAAGAATCACTAAGTAAATTTGACAGAACTGCTCAATATACACTTACCGATGCCTTGAATCTGGTGAAAGAAATTTCTTATACCAAATTCGACCCGTCGGTAGATTTAGACGTACGACTCGGAGTTGACCCCAGAAAAGCGAACCAAATGGTTCGTGGAACCGTGACGCTTCCTCATGGAACGGGAAAAACTGTAAGAGTTTTGGTTTTGTGTGGACCCGAAAAAGAAGACGAAGCCAAAGCAGCTGGAGCCGAACATGTTGGTCTCGACGATTATATCGCCAAGATCAAAGGTGGATGGACCGATGTTGATGTTGTAATCACCACTCCAAACGTTATGCCTAAGGTAGGTGCCTTAGGAAAAATCCTTGGACCACGTGGATTGATGCCCAACCCCAAAACAGGTACAGTAACGATGGAAGTCGGAAAAGCTGTAGCCGATGTTAAAGCAGGTAAAATCGACTTCAAGGTTGATAAGTACGGAATTATTCATTCCGGCGTTGGAAAATTGTCGTTCGAAATTGATAAACTCGAAGACAATGCCCGCGAATTGCTTTCAACCATCATCAAGTTGAAGCCAACTGCTACCAAGGGCACGTATGTGAAGAGTGTATTTTTGTCGAGCACGATGAGCCCCGGGATACACATTGATGTTAAAAGTATCTCCTAATTAACCCTAAACCGAAAGTTCGGCCTATGAAAACCAAGGAAGAAAAAAACCAGCTTGTAGCTGAGTTGTCTAAAATACTTAAGGCAAACGAAGTTGTTTACATCACCGATATTCTCGGTCTGAATGCTGAACAAACATCGCAGTTTCGCCGTTTGTGTTTTAAGCGCAATATCAAGCTACAAATGGTGAAAAACACCCTCCTGAAAAGAGCAATGGAAAACTCTGGTAAAGATTTTTCTGGTCTCTTTCCCGCTTTGAAAGGCTCTTCTGCAATTATGTTGTCAGATTCGGCTAAAGCACCAGCTGCTCTTATTAAAGAGTATCGTAAGAAAATGGTGAAGCCGGAACTCAAAGGTGCTTATGTAATGGACATGGTTGTACTTGGCGACAACCAGCTCGATTTTCTTACCAACATTAAGAGTAAGAATGAGCTTATCGCCGATGTACTTCTTGCATTGCAATCGCCTGCAAACAATCTGGTCAACGCACTCGGCTCAAAAGCAAGTGCACTGGCTGGCGTTCTGAAAACATTGTCGGAAAAAGCCGCGTAATTTTTTTTGTAACCCTTTAAAAAGTAATAAAAATGGCAGATTTGAAAGCTATTGCTGAACAGTTAGTAAACCTCACTGTTAAAGACGTAAACGAACTTCTCCAAATTCTCAAAGATGAGTATGGTATCGAACCAGCTGCTGCACCTGTTGCCGCTATGGTTGCTGGCCCAGCCGCAGAAGCCGTTGAAGAACAAACTGAGTTCGACGTAATCCTGAAATCGTCGGGAGCACAGAAACTCGCCGTCGTGAAACTCGTGAAAGAACTCACAAGTCTCGGACTTAAAGAAGCCAAAGAACTGGTTGACGCTGCACCATCAGCAATCAAAGAAAAAGTCGGAAAAGACGAAGCCGAAGCTTTAAGAAAAGCATTGGAAGAAGCTGGAGCCGAAGTTGAAGTCAAATAGTTTCGGCACGCCGATACTCGGTTAAGACCTCTTTCTTATGTTAGAGGTCTTAACCATTTTTAATAATTCTTGTGTTGTTAACCATAAAATTAAACAGCATTGACAACCCTTCCCACCAATCAGAGAATCAGTTTCGCAACAACAAAACAGCCTGTATATCCCGACTTTTTGGAAATTCAGGTTAAATCGTTTCAGGACTTTTTTCAACTGCAAACAACCCCCGATAATCGTAAGAACGAAGGGTTGTATAAAGTTTTTGCGGAAAATTTTCCAATTTCGGATACCCGAAATAATTTTGTTCTCGAATTTCTGGATTACTACATCGACCCGCCTCGCTATGCCATCGAAGAGTGCATCGAGCGTGGGCTCACTTACAGTGTTCCGCTTAAGGCGAAGCTGAAACTGTATTGTACCGACCCCGAACACGAAGATTTCGAAACCATTACTCAGGACGTATATTTGGGTATGATTCCATATATGACCGATAAAGGAACTTTCGTTGTCAACGGGGCCGAACGTGTTGTAGTATCACAGCTTCACCGTAGCCCTGGTGTGTTTTTTGGCTCAAGCAGACATCCAAACGGATCGATTCTGTATTCTGCCCGAATTATACCCTTCAAAGGCTCGTGGATGGAATTCGCAACCGACATTCACAATGTGATGTATGCCTACATCGATCGTAAAAAGAAATTACCCGTTACCACTTTGCTTCGTGCCATTGGATACGAAAGCGATAAGCAAATTCTCGAACTTTTCGATCTTGCCGAAGAGATTAAAGTATCGAAAACTGGTCTCAAAAAAGAGGTTGGGCGTCGTTTGGCTGCGCGTGTGGTTAAAACTTGGGTAGAAGATTTTGTTGACGAAGACACTGGCGAAGTTGTATCGATTGAACGTACAGAAGTAATTCTTGAACGTGAAACAGTAATCGAAGAAAAACACATAGATATAATCGCAAATAGTGGTGTAAAAACCATTCTTCTTCACAAAGAAGATGCTGCAAATGCTGATTATAGTGTTATTTTCAATACACTTCAAAAAGATACAGCCAACAACGAAAAAGAAGCTGTTGAATATATCTATCGTCAATTGCGTAATGCAGAACCACCCGACGAAGAAACTGCTCGTGGTATTATCGATAAATTGTTCTTCTCAGACAAACGATACGACCTTGGTGAAGTTGGTCGTTATCGCATCAACCGCAAGTTAGGACGTAATACCTCGAAATCGGATGATCGAATTCTTACCAAAGACGACATCATCGACATTATTAAATATTTGGTTGAACTCATCAACAGCAAAGCAGACGTTGACGATATCGACCACCTCAGCAACCGCCGTGTACGTACGGTTGGCGAACAGCTTTTTTCGCAATTTGGCGTTGGTCTTGCCCGTATGGCTCGTACCATTCGCGAGCGAATGAATGTTCGTGATAATGAGGTTTTCAAACCTATCGACCTTATTAATGCAAAAACGCTGTCGTCGGTTATCAATTCGTTTTTTGGTACCAACCAGCTGTCGCAATTTATGGATCAAACAAATCCACTTTCGGAACTCACCCACAAACGCCGTATTTCGGCTTTGGGACCAGGCGGTTTGTCGCGCGAGCGTGCAGGTTTCGAGGTTCGCGACGTGCATTACACCCATTATGGTCGTCTTTGCACAATCGAAACTCCCGAAGGTCCAAACATTGGTCTTATTTCTTCGCTCTGTGTTTATGCAAAAATCAATGGACTTGGTTTTATCGAAACACCCTATCGCAAAGTAAATAAAGGAGTTGTCGATCTTAAATCGATTCCTACATATCTTTCGGCCGAAGATGAAGAAGAGAAAATCATCGCACAGGCCAATGAGTATATTGATGAAAATGGAAACTTCCGCAGCCAGAAAGTAAAATCGCGCCACCTTGCCGATTATCCTATCGTGGATAAAACAGATCTCGACATGATAGACGTTGCTCCCAATCAGATTGCTTCGATTGCTGCTTCATTGATTCCATTTTTGGAGCACGACGATGCCAACCGTGCTCTCATGGGCTCTAACATGATGCGTCAGGCAGTTCCTCTGCTTCGCCCCGAAGCTCCGATTGTTGCAACCGGACTCGAAGGCAAAGTGGCTGGAGACAGCCGCGTACTTATCAATGCCGAAGGAGAAGGTGTTGTGGAAAAAGTTGATGCACAGAAGATTACTATTAAATATCATCGCAGCGAACACGAAAAACTTGTGTCGTTCGAAGACGATACCAAAACCTATCAGCTTACCAAGTTTATCAAAACCAACCAAAGCACTACCGTTAACCTGAAGCCTATCGTAAAAAAAGGACAGAAAGTAGTTAAAGGTCAGGTTTTGTGCGAAGGCTATGCTACCGATCAGGGCGAACTTGCCTTGGGTCGCAATTTATTAGTAGCTTTCATGCCTTGGAAAGGTTACAACTTCGAGGATGCTATTGTAATTTCGGAACGCGTTGTTCGTGAAGATATTTTTACATCTATACATATCGAAGAGTTTATAATGGAGGTTCGCGACACCAAACGTGGTATTGAAGAGCTAACCAGCGATATTCCTAATGTTAGCCTCGAAGCCATTCGCAATCTCGACTCAAATGGTCTAATTCGTATTGGTGCCGAAGTAAACGAAGGCGATATTCTGATTGGGAAAATCACTCCAAAAGGTGAAACCGATCCCACACCCGAAGAGAAATTGCTCCGTGCCATTTTTGGCGACAAAGCTGGCGATGTGAAAGATGCTTCGCTCAAAGCGCCTCCGGGTGTTAGTGGTGTTGTTGTCGACAAAAAACTCTTCAGTAGAGCAATTAAAGACAAAAAGGCAAAAACCAAAGAAAAAGCGGTGCTTGAACAACTCGAAAACGAGTTCACGCATCAAACAACCGAATTGCGTAAGAGCCTGATTGAAAAATTGCTGCTTCTAACCGATGGACAAGGATCGAATGGTATAATCAACAATCTACGCCAAGAGATTATTCCCAAAGGGACAAAATTTTCGCAAAAAGTCTTCAACAACATCGATTTTATTAGTATTGTTCCGACCAACTGGACTAAAGACGAACAAACCAATACGCTTATTCAACAGTTGCTACACAACTATGAAATCAAGCACAAAGAGCATTTGGGCGTATTCCAGCGCAAGAAATTTGTTGCTCAGGTAGGCGATGAGTTACCTGCAGGAATTGTTCAGCTTGCTAAAGTGTATATTGCCAAAAAACGCAAATTGCGTGTTGGAGATAAAATGGCTGGACGTCACGGTAATAAAGGTATTGTTGCAAAAATTGTCCGCGACGAAGACATGCCTTATCTTGCCGATGGAACACCAGTTGATATTGTACTAAACCCATTGGGTGTACCAAGTCGTATGAACCTTGGACAGATTTATGAAACTGTGCTCGCTTGGGCAGGTAGCAAACTTGGTCTCAAATTCGCGACTCCTATTTTCGACGGAGCTTCAATTGATCAAATCAATGATTATATGGTCAAAGCTGGTCTTCCAGAAAATGGAAAAACCTATTTGCGCGATGGTGGCACAGGCGAACCTTTTCATCAACCAGCAACTGTGGGAATCATTTACATTTTGAAACTCCATCACCTTGTTGATGATAAGATGCACGCACGCTCCATAGGGCCTTATTCGCTTATTACTCAGCAACCGCTCGGTGGTAAGGCGCAATTTGGTGGTCAACGTTTTGGAGAAATGGAAGTATGGGCACTCGAAGCTTTCGGTGCAGCCCATATCTTGCGCGAAATTCTTACTGTAAAATCCGACGACGTTGTTGGACGTGCCAAGGCTTATGAATCGATTGTGAAGGGCGAGCCTATGCCAAAACCAGGCATACCCGAGTCGTTCAACGTCTTAATTCACGAGCTCAAAGGCTTAGGCCTGAATGTAACATTTGAATAATTGTTTTTTGCTGTTCACTTAACCGTCGAAATATGGCATTTAGAAGAGAAAACGCTCCCAAAAGCAACTTTTCGAGCATCATTATAAGCCTCGCATCTCCTGAAAAAATTCTGGAGATGTCGTTTGGCGAAGTCACCAAACCCGAAACCGTAAACTATCGCACCTACAAACCAGAACGTGATGGATTGTTTTGCGAACGCATTTTCGGACCGGTAAAAGATTACGAATGTCATTGCGGAAAATACAAACGTATCCGCTATAAAGGCATTGTATGCGACCGCTGTGGTGTTGAAGTAACCGAAAAGAAAGTGCGCCGCGAGCGCATGGGGCACATTCAGCTAACAGTTCCTGTAGCTCACATTTGGTTTTTCCGTTCGCTGCCCAATAAAATTGGTCAGTTGCTGGGACTCCAATCGAAAAAACTGGAACAGATTATTTACTACGAAAAATATGTAGTTATCAATCCCGGCATCAAAGAAGCCGACGGAATTAAGAAACTCGACTTCCTTTCGGAAGAAGAGTATTTCCAAATTATGGAAACACTTCCGCGCGAAAATCAGATGCTCGACGACATCGATACCAACAAATTTATCGCTAAAATGGGTGGTGAAGCTTTGTTCGACTTACTTTCGTCGATGGACCTCGACGAGCTTAGTCCTTCACTTCGAACACGTGCCAACAACGAAACATCGCAACAACGTAAAGGCGACTTGCTTAAACGTTTGCAAGTAGTAGAATCGTTTCGCGATGGAAACAAACGTATTGAAAATCGCCCCGAATGGATGATTATCAAAGTTGTTCCCGTTATTCCACCCGAACTAAGACCTCTTGTTCCTTTGGATGGTGGCCGTTTTGCATCGTCCGATCTCAACGACCTCTATCGCCGTGTGATTATACGCAACAACCGTCTGAAACGTCTTATCGAAATCAAAGCTCCCGATGTGATTCTGCGCAACGAAAAGCGTATGTTGCAGGAAGCTGTAGATTCGTTGTTCGACAACAGCCGAAAAGTGAATGCAGTTAAAACGGAATCGAACCGTGCTCTCAAATCACTTAGCGATAGCCTTAAAGGAAAACAAGGTCGTTTCCGTCAGAACTTACTCGGTAAACGTGTTGATTATTCGGGTCGTTCGGTTATTGTGGTAGGCCCCGAGCTTCACCTCAGCGAATGCGGACTCCCGAAAGAAATGGCTTCCGAATTATTTAAGCCATTCATTATCAGGAAAATGCTTGAGCGTGGTATTGTTAAAACCGTGAAATCGGCCAAGAAAATTGTTGATCGTAAGGATCCTGTTGTTTGGGATATTTTGGAAAATGTTCTCAAAGGACATCCAGTGATGCTCAACCGTGCTCCTACTCTTCACCGCCTTGGAATTCAGGCATTCCAACCAAAACTTATTGAAGGAAAAGCCATTCAGCTTCACCCGCTAGTTTGTACTGCTTTCAATGCCGACTTCGATGGTGACCAAATGGCTGTTCATGTGCCACTTAGCAACGAAGCAATTTTGGAAGCTCAATTGCTGATGCTTGCTCCGCACAATATTTTGAATCCAGCCAATGGTGCACCTATTGCCGTTCCTTCGCAAGATATGGTTTTGGGTCTTTACTACATGACCAAAGGTCGTAAAAGTTCGGATAGCTTTTTAGTAAAAGGCGAAGGAATTACTTTCTTTTCCGCCGAAGAAGTCATTATTGCTTACAACGAAGGTCAAGCCGATCTTCATGCATTTATAAAAGTGCGTCTCAACAACCCTGATGGAACTACTTCTATTATTGAAACAACTGTAGGTCGTGTTCTATTCAATCAGGTTGTTCCAGCGCAAATTGGTTTTATCAATACACTGCTTACCAAAAAAGCTTTGCGCGATATCATCGGCGACGTTCTCAAGCGTACCAATAATATCTATGCTGCAAACTTTCTCGACGACATCAAAACTCTTGGATTTAAGATGGCTTTCAAGGGTGGACTTTCGTTCAACCTTGGCGATATTTTGGTTCCACCTGAGAAAGAAGTACTCGTTGGAAAAGCAAATGAAGAAGTTGAAGAAGTTGTGAACAACTACAACATGGGCTTCATTACCAACAACGAACGCTACAATCAGATTATCGACATTTGGACCCATGCCAATTCGAATCTTACCCGCATTTTGATAGACAAACTTGCGAAAGACAAAGATGGTTTCAATGCTGTTTACATGATGCTCGACTCAGGTGCTCGTGGTTCGAAGGAACAAATTCGTCAGTTATCTGGTATGCGCGGTCTTATGGCAAAACCACAAAAATCTGGAGCAGCAGGTGGCGAAATTATCGAAAATCCTATTCTTTCCAATTTTAAGGAAGGTTTATCTGTTCTCGAGTATTTCATTTCTACTCACGGTGCTCGTAAAGGTCTTGCCGATACTGCTCTCAAAACAGCCGATGCTGGATATCTAACACGTCGTTTGGTTGATGTAGCTCAAGATGTTATTATTAAAGAAGAAGATTGCGGAACTCTCCGTGGATTGACTGTTACTGCGTTGAAGAAAAATGAAGAAATCGTAGAATCGTTGTACGACCGAATTTTGGGTCGCGTATCGCTTCACGATGTTTTCAGTCCTATAACAGGTGAACTTATCACCCGCGAAGGAAGCGAGATAACAGAAGAAATAGCTAAAGCAATCGAAGATGCACGTATCGAAGAAATGGAAATTCGCTCGGTACTCACATGCGAATCGAAACGTGGAGTTTGTGCTCGTTGCTATGGAAGAAACCTTGCAACTGGACGAATGGTTCAGAAAGGCGAAGCAGTTGGTGTAATTGCAGCTCAATCGATTGGAGAGCCAGGAACACAGCTTACTCTTCGTACATTCCACATTGGGGGTGCTGCTGCAAATATTGCAATCGCATCTAAAATTGAAGCCAAATATGATGGAGTTATCGAAATAGACGAGCTTCGCTACATCGAAACCAAAAACGAATCTGGCGAAACTGTAAAAGTTGTTATGGGTCGCTCGGCCGAGATGCGTATTCGTCATTCCAAAACAATGGCAATTCTCCAAAGTGCCAATATTCCTTATGGCTCGCAGCTTTACATCGAAGTAGGACAAACCGTAACCAAAGGAAATCTCATTTGCGAATGGGATCCTTACAATGCTGTAATTCTGTCGGAAGTTTCGGGAAAAATTTCGTTCGAAGACGTTTTAGAGAACATTACTTTCCGCGAAGAATCTGATGAGCAAACTGGTTATCACGATAAGGTGATTATCGAGAGCCGTCAGAAAGCACGTACTCCTGCTATCAAGCTCATGTCGTCCACCAAAGAAGAGTTGAAACGCTACGACCTTCCGGTTGGAGCTCACATCACTGTTGAAGAAGGACAAAAAATCAATGCTGGTAATATTATTGTGAAAATTCCTCGTACCATCGGCAAAACTGGTGATATCACGGGAGGTCTTCCGCGCGTTACCGAGCTTTTCGAAGCTCGTAACCCAAGCGATCCTGCAGTAGTAGCCGAAACTGATGGTATTGTAACCTTTGGAACGAAGCTCAAAAGAGGTAATAAAGAAATTATCATCACATCGAAAGCTGGTGAAGAAAAACATTACCTTATCAATACAACCAAGCAGATTCTTGCTCAAGAAAACGACTTTATCAAATCGGGAACACCACTTTCGGATGGAGCAATTTCGCCAGGCGACATTTTAGCAATTAAAGGTCCAACCAAGGTTCAAGAATATTTGGTAAATGAAGTTCAGGAAGTTTACCGTCTGCAAGGTGTAAAAATCAACGACAAACATTTCGAAGTGATTGTTCGCCAGATGATGCGTAAAGTCGAAATCATGGATCCAGGCGATACTCGCTTCCTTGAAGGTGAATTGGCTAATAAACTCGAATTTCACGAGGAAAATGACAGTATTTTTAATATGAAATATATTATTGAAGCTGGCGATAGCGATTCACTCAGGGCTGGAGATATTGTATCGGCTCGTAAACTGCGCGACGAAAACTCAATGCTAAAACGTAAAGACAAACGCTTGTCCGAAGCACGCGATGCTCAACCTGCAACTGCAAATCAAATTCTTCAGGGAATTACTCGTGCAGCTCTTCAAACCGAAAGTCTGTTGTCGGCTGCATCGTTCCAAGAAACCACCAAAGTACTTACCGAATCGGCTGTTAATGCCCGTCGCGATACACTCATGGGGTTGAAGGAAAATGTAATTGTTGGTCACCTCATTCCTGCTGGAACTGGTTTGCGCGATTACGACGACTTGGTTGTTGGTTCCCTCGAAGAATACGAAAACTTGATGGCTTCGAAAGAAGAAATCGTAGAAAACTACTAATCATGGACGAAAAAAACAAACAAGATGGTTCGCTCAACATTGAGCTTGGTGCTGAAATAGCCGAAGGACAATATGCAAATTTGGCAATCATTTCGCACTCATTCTCTGAGTTTATAATTGACTATGTGAATATCATGCCTGGTGTTCCAAAAGCAAAGGTGAAATCGCGCATCATAATGACGCCGCAACATACCAAACGCTTGATGAGAGCATTGGCCGAGAATATTTCTAAATTTGAAGCCGCATTTGGCGAGATTTCAGAACCGAATATTGCTCCGCCACCCATCAACATGATTACTCCTGCTGGCGAAGCGTAGAAACATAGTTTCTGCTTTTTGTTCAAATATTATTCTATTTTGCATCACTACGCATCGTTGTAGTGATGCTTTTTTTTGCGTGCAAATCAATTATACTAAAACACTTTTGCCGAATATATTTTTTAGATACTGTACAAAAAAACATATTCTTCCTTGCAGTAGGAGAGATTCCGAAACCAGTTCGGAATGACTGCAAGGAAAGTCTTGGGAGAGATTCCGAAACCAGTTCGGAATGACGCTGGTCGGGATTGACTTTTTGTAAATGACATTCATTTCATAGTCATTCTTCCCTTCGTCATTCTTCGATACATTTCGTGGCTT
>DYON01000393.1 GCA_020720525.1 Acetofilamentum sp. | reverse complement strand
ACTCAGAACTGGTGTTTCCAGTCCGTAAAACTGGTGAATGTATTCGCGCAGCGACATTCCATTGAGATGAAAATGCAGCGCACGACGACTTAAATCTGCTTCGCCCTTGTAAATATCGAGTGCCGAAGAGCCCGAAAACACAACCGTAAGCTTCTTGTATCGATCGTATATATTTTTGATCTCGCGCGACCAACCCGGATACTTGTGTACTTCATCCAGAAACAATATAGCGCCTCCATGCTTCACAAAATGGTCGGCCAGCGAAAGCAATGTGTTGTTCGAGAAATACAAATCGTCGAGGCTTGCATACAAAACTTCGTTGCTCTCCGGAAAGTTTTGCTTCAAATATTGCAGCATCATGGTTGACTTTCCAACACCTCGAGCTCCGGTGATTCCGGTCAATCGTTGCTCCCAACGAACTTGATTGATTGCATAACGCACAAAATCCATGTCTGTGTCATTAAGCAATTGACGCGAAGTATTCATGAGTGTTTCCATTCAATGCAAATTTAATATTGCAAATATACAATATATTTTTAATATAGACACAACACATTTAAATTATAATGCAATATATACATGGCATTAAAGTTATATTGTGTAAAGTGCAGTTTACGTAATTGACCATTATATTTGTTATGAACTGATAAACAAATAGTTAGCTCGCATTTTATGCAAAGTTACAACAACCTGTATATCAGATTATTACCACAGACCTGTTTTACCATGCACTATTCAGCGATAATCATTTTGTGAGCTTCTTGAAATCGGCTTTCATGGGTAGTTGCAACCTTCTGCTTCCATCGAACTGACAAAATGCATTGGCAACAGCAGCAGCTGTAGGCACAAGGCCAATCTCGCCAACACCTTTAGCTCCAAAAGGTCCCACTGGATCGAAAACTTCAACCCCAATAACTTCAATGTCGGGTGTCTCGTGCGCACGAAGCACGCCCAGTTCGCGCAATTTGGAATAAACAGGATAACCGTCTTTGTAGGGATAATCTTCGCTTAGCGCATAGCCTAAACCCATGTGAACAGCACCTTCAATTTGTCCCTCGAACAAGATAGGATTGATGATTTTGCCAGCATCGTGGGCGGCAACAATTTTTGCAATCTTTCCATTGTCATCGAGAACGACAAGCTGTGCAGCATAGCCATATCCATAATGCGTTGCCGAATTCTCGCTCACAGTACCGGGTTTAACTGTCCAGTTACATTCCCAGCGAGCCTGATAGCGGTGTCCGATAATATTTTTAAGCGATTTTCCGTCTAAGTCGGCACGCATAGTCTTTGCTGCTTCTCGGATAGCATTTCCAAGAAGCACAGTGCCACGCGACGAAGTGGTCATACCCGTTTTAATGCCAGCGGCGGTATCAACAATTACTTCAATAATTGCAGAATCTATTCCAGTTTCCTCGCACAGAATCTGCGCTGCAATGGTGTGAACACCTTGTCCCATTTCGGTCCATCCATGATGCAAAATAACATTTTCAGTCGATTTTATTTCAATAATGACATCAGAATAATCAACCATTCCGTTTCCAATGCCGCTGTTTTTGATTGCCGTTGCAATTCCGCAATACTTTGCATTTTTGTATTGTGGTTTTAAAGCTTCGAGACAGGCACGAATTCAAACACCTTTAACATGGTCGCCCGTTGCGGTAGTTAGCCCATCTACCAGCGCATTGTCCCAGCGGAACTGCCATCGATCGAAGTTGCCCATTTTGCAAAGTTCGTCAACGCAAGCTTCGAGCGCGAATGCAACTTGGTTGGCTCCAAAGCCTCGCATAGCACCACAAGGGACATTGTTTGTGTAAACTGTTTTCGATGCTATGTCGATTACTGGAACAAAATAGCCTCCAGTAGCATGACCAGCAATACGTTCCATCACTTTTGTTCCAACCGATGCATAAGCACCAGTATCGCCTACAGCGCGAAGCTTCATGGCGGTCAACTTTCCATTTTCGTCGCAAGCCAAGGTCATGTCCATCCACACTGGATGACGCTTCGGATGCATAATCATGCTTTCTTCGCGCGTCAAGGTTAGTTTTACTGGCTTTTG
>DYON01000392.1 GCA_020720525.1 Acetofilamentum sp. | reverse complement strand
CACAAGCTGTTTGCAGTCAGATTTATGACAACGGAACCAATGTTGGTATTGGCACCGCAACTCCAGCAGAAAAACTCGATGTAAGTGGAAATCTTAAATTTAGTGGCGCACTGATGCCTGCAAATAACCCAGGTGTTACTGGTCAAGTTTTAGTTTCACAAGGGCCCAACACCGCTCCAGTTTGGCAATCCATTGGTAGTGTTATTCAAGTACTTAAAGCAACGTCCACTCGAACATACATAAGCTCAACTTCTTTTCAAAGTATTACAGGTTTGAGTATTGCTTTTACATTAACTACTCCTGCTACTGTAATGATATCTACTTATGGTTCGTTGGAAACAACATCTGGATCTAATGGTGGCTCAGGGGTAATTGTACAAAATTTTTTGAATGGAGCTGCAATTGCCGATATGTTTCAAACAATTGATGTTGTTGACCCTACTGGTTTTACAGGAACAATCGCTCCATGGTCGATGACAAACACAATTATTCTTCCCGTTGGAAGCCATACAATCAACGTTAGGGCACGTAAGTATGCTTTCGACGACTTCTATGCTGGAGGAAATACAACATCTCCAAGCCCCAATGAAGGTGCACTGATTCTTACAATAATACCTCAATAATTCAAAAAATCATGAAATCACAAAAGAAATTTTTGAATATGTTTTTTTTCGGAATACTTCTTTTAGTTGTTCCGCTTTCATCGTTCGCCCAAAACGTTGTAAACAATGGCGACGGCATTGTTATTAATTCAGGAGCGCATTTGGTAATCGGTGGAAGCTACATCAACGAAACCGCTACTCAAAACGGTTTTGTTGACAACGACGGCAACATGGTTGTGTTTGGCGATTTCGAAAACAATGCCAGCAATTTGGTGTTTGCTAATATTGAAGCTGTCCCAGATGGAAAAACATGGCTTCCGTCGGCCTCCAATCAAAGCATTTTGGGCTCTGCATCAACGCAATTCGAAAGCTTACGTGTTTCGGGGGGAAAGAAAACGCTCGACAATTCACATGCTTATGTAAGTGGCGTTTTTACCATCGAATCGGTTTTCGACCTCAATAGCAATGTTTTAGAACTCGAAAACGGCACAGCAACGGCTATGGTTTATAATAGTGGTTATTTATTTGCTGAAACTACACCGATTCCTGGTCTTGGAATTTTGCGATGGAATATTGAGGCTATTACAGGGAACTTCGACGTTCCTTTTGGAAGTGGAAATAGTAGTTTCAACGATCTTAATCTTGTTCTTAATATTTCTCAAGTATCTTCGGGAAATGGGTTTGTCGATTTTTCGACTTATCCTACATCGTCCGAAAACAATCCTTTGCCTGATCCAGCAACGTCGCTCGATCCATTTAAACCCGATGTTACCATAGATCGTTTTTGGATTCTTGATGCGCAATATATAACCAAACCAGAAGCACAAATTACATTTTCTTATACCGATGCCGATTTCAACCCAATACAGGAAAGTTCTTTGCTTGCTATTCGCTACAACGAAAACAGCGTTTCGTGGGACGACCGAGCACCCGATGGGGTTGTCAACCCAAGCAGTAATGCCTTGACTACCAGTACTGTATTGCCTTCCGATTTTTATAAAAACTGGACGTTAACTGGTAGCATCCCCGAAGATTTTGTTTATGTTCCCAACTCTTTTTCACCCAATGGCGATGGACGCAACGATTATTTTTATCCAGTAATTGGAAATTCCGAAGGTGTTCAGGGATATTATTTTACGGTTTTCGACAGGTGGGGAACCCAACTTTTTACTTCGGAAGAATCGCTGGCTGGTTGGGATGGATATTTCAAGGGAGTAGAATGTCCACAGGACGTATATGTGTATGTTTTCGAGTATTATTCTGTACTTGGTACTCCCAAGCAAGTTATGGGACGAATCACTTTGTTTAGATAATTAAAATTGAAAAATATGAAGAGTTTAAATCTTTTTGTTTTCGTGTTGGCAATGGTTTTACTGATGTTTGGTACAACCCAGCCAATTCTTGCGCAAAATAATGTTGGTATTAATCCAACAGGTGCGCTTCCCGACCCATCTGCGGCAC
>DYON01000391.1 GCA_020720525.1 Acetofilamentum sp. | reverse complement strand
ATCCGACTTTTTTCAATCAATTCAGCTTCCGAAAACCTCCGGAACGATGAAATGTTGTAACGCGAACTTTGATTTGAGACAGCCTCCAGCATGACTGTTTTAGAAGACATCCAAATGCTTTTTTCTGTAACAAAACATCGTCAAACATGTTTACTTTGTAGTTTACTCCTGTTAATTATTTGTTTTCTTTTATGGGTTTTAACTTTGTAGTTTACAATAAGTGTATATTTGCAAATGCCTTCACCTCTCCTCAACATAATCCAATCGTTTTACCCAAATAGAATTTTTGGCTATATAGACCTCACAGCAGCTGGGCTCAACCAAAAAGCTCTCTCAACCGCACTTCGAGTTTTGGTGCTCCGCAAAAAAATTGTCCGAATCATGAAAGGACGATACATGATCGCTTCTGCCTCCACGCAACCCAATAACCCAGCTGAAATTGTTCGAGCTATATGCCTTTTTCGAAACAAAATATGTGGTTACGAAACAGGACCTTCAGTTTGGGAAAAATGGAACCTCATTCCGAAAGAGGAAAACAAAAATATCTTCTATGTAGCCATCAACAATATGAGGCCAGCGCAAACCCACCAAGGAATTACAATCCGATTCAAAAAAGCGCGACTCGACCCAGCTCAATTTAACATTGTTACACTGCAACTCCTCGACGCTATTGAAGCCTTCAATGCAATCGCAGAAACAAGCCACAACAGCATTGTCGAAAAAATAATTCAACTCATTTCCGAGCAGAACGAAACTTTTCATCAGCAATTGGCCAATTATGTTCTTGCATACCGTCCAGCAACAAGAGCTCTCACGGGTGCATTGCTACAACATGCTGGCATCGTAGCAAATCTTTCGCTTATTCGAACCTCGCTCAATTTCAATTCCATTTATAAACTAAATATCAGCCTCCAAGCTTTGCCCGAAGCCAAAAGCTGGAATATTGCTCCGCAACAAGCTGACTAACACTAAAAGTAAAATCGTAAATTTGCAACTCTATTGAAGCCCTACATGGAAGGAATTGTTGTTCGTTCAACCGGTCGATTATGCGAAGTTCAAAGTGGCGAAAACATCGTCACTTGTGTGCTGCGTGGCAATATGCGATTGCGAGGAATGCGCACTACCAACCCCATTGCGGTGGGCGATCGCGTTCGCTTCGACATGGAACCAGGACAAGAAACTGGCATCATTCAAAGCATCGGCGAACGAAAAAATGTGATTATTCGTCGCGCAACAAACCTTTCGAAGCAAACACATATTCTGGCAGCCAATATCGATTTGGCAGTGGTGGTTGCTACACCCATTCTTCCGCGAACTTCAACAGGATTTATCGATCGCTTTCTTATTTCGGCAGAGTCGTACCACATTCCTGCGCTGATTGTTTTTAACAAAAGCGACCTTTTCGAAATGGACCCCGACATTGTGGACTATTTCGAAGATATTTACCAAAGTGCTGGCTATCCAACCATGCAGGTATCGGCCATGCGTGGCGACAACATCGATGCGTTTGCGCAGCTGATTGCCAGCAAAACCATTTTGCTTGCCGGACACAGCGGCGTGGGCAAATCGGCTCTCATAAACGCTTTGAACCCCGATGCACATGCCCGCACAGGAAATATTTCGAAAGCACACAACAAAGGAATGCACACAACCACGTTTGCAACCATGTACACGCTGCCCGCAAACACACTCATAATCGATACTCCAGGAATTAAAGAATTTGGCGTGGTCGATTTCGAACCATGGGAACTCGGACATTGGTTTCGCGAGTTCAAAGCACTTATTCCACTTTGCAAATACAAAAATTGCACCCACCGCCACGAACCTGGATGCGCCGTGCGCGATGCTGCCGAAAACGAAACCATTCACGAAGAACGCTATTACAACTACCTTGGAATTCTGAATAATATTTCGGAGTGAATCAATTCAAAATTAGAATTACTTCAGAGTATGGTCAATTACAAAAACCTTATAGTGAAGTTCTCCAATTCCAAATCGTCAAGTTTCACAAGGTTGTTCTATTTTTTCAATGAGCCTCTTTAAAATATTTCTAACCGATCTACATCTT
>DYON01000390.1 GCA_020720525.1 Acetofilamentum sp. | reverse complement strand
TCGGACAATTAGGGCGTTGCGGAATCCAAGCCGTTCGTAGTGAGCTGACCTTAAACGGGACTTAGATAGCTGATTTCATCGTAAATAGCTAATCTTAAGGATTTTATAAAATATTTTCTTAAATTTCTAGCCGTTTTGTAGCCATGTAAGATCATTTTTATAGTTGACAAATGCTATTTTTATTAAGATTATCGTAACCATGTATATCGAATCTATACCAAACCGTAACTCTCCACCCGCTATTTTGCTACGTGAGTCTTGGCGTGACAAAGATGGAAAAGTAAAAAAACGCACCATCGGCAATCTTAGCTCATTGGCACCAGAAATCATCGCACGACTCAAAATTGTTCTCAAGGGCGGTAACGCCAGTGAAGAAACTCTGGAAGAACAATTCGTTGTTGAACGCTCATTGCCACACGGTCATGTCGCGGCTGTGTTGGGTATGTTTCGCAAAATCGGCATGTTTGATTTGATCACTCGTAATCACTGCGAAGAGCGTTCCTTGGCGGCCGCTCTCATTGTTGCTCGTATCCTTGAACCCGCTTCAAAATTGGCATTATCCAGACAATTAAGCGATCAAACCGCAACCAGCACATTGGCTCAAGAACTTGGTTTACCCAATACAATTACCGAAAAAGATTTGTATTCGGCGATGGCATGGTTGTTGCAACAACAAGGGAAAATTGAAAAACGATTGGCGAAAAAACACCTTCACGAACAGCAGCCCATTCTTTACGATTTAACATCAACTTATTATGAAGGCACAACGTGTGTGCTCGCCCAAAGAGGTTACAGTCGTGATGGCAAAGACGGCACACGACAAATCAATTTCGGTTTGTTATGCACTGGGCAAGGTTGCCCCGTAGCTGTGGAAGTTTTTCCCGGCAATACTGCGGATCCAGCGACAGTTGAAGTTCAATTAGAGAAACTCAAAAATCGCTTTGGCATCGATAAAGTTTTGTTGGTTGGCGACAGAGGAATGCTGACTACGGCACGTATTGAAGCTCTCAAAGAATGGGACGGTGTCTCTTGGATCAGTGCTCTTAAATCAAGTGATATTCAGAAACTTGCCCAGCAAGACGCCATTCAAATGGAACTTTTTGACAAATGCGATTTAGTCGAAATTGACAGTCAAGAAGATTTCCCAGACGAACGCTTGGTGGTTTGCCTCAACCCGGCATTGCGTGAAGAACGCTCACGAAAACGCAACGTTCTGTTGCAAAAAACCGAAGAAAAACTCAACGATATATCTCAAGCAGTTACTCGCGAAAAAAATCCCTACCACGGCAAGGATCGTATCGGAAGAAGGGTCGAACGCGAAGTTGCCAAATACAAGATGCTCAAGCACTTCAAGTTAGAAATCACCGAAAAATCTCTATCATTTCAAAGAGACGAACAATCGATAACCAAGGAAAGTGTCGTTGACGGTTTGTATGTCGTGCGAGCACACCGCGAAGGAACAGCACACCTCCGAGATGAAGAAATTGTCAGAACTTACAAATCGCTCTCGGGTGTAGAATCCGCTTTCCGAGCCATCAAAAGTGAAACCCTCGATGTCAGACCTATCTTTCATCGCGATGAAGACATGGTGCGTGCACACATCTTTGTTTGTATGCTTGCGTATTACCTACAATGGCACTTAACCCAAGCACTTAAGCCAGTTTTGTTTGAGGATGAGTGCAAACCGCAAACCACAAGCCCCGTTGCCAAAGCACAACGTTCGGAAGGTGCACATAAAAAAGAAACCACCAAACAAAATGAAGACGGCGTGGCAGTCCACAGCTTCAAAACTTTGCTCACTGAACTGTCCACTTTGAGCCGCATAACAATACGCCCAAATATCGAAAACGCAGGCTCATTTTTCAAACTCTCGAATTTTACCAGAGTTCAGGAAAAAGTATTTTCTCTACTCAACATCACACCTCAAATCACACCATGTAGCCAGTAACAGACAAATATATTTTTCATAACATATTTAATATCAGTTGGTTTTATTTATTTTCCTGTCTAAGTTCCGGATAGGCTGAGAAGTAATCGCAACCGAGAACGCCATTGAAGTTTTCACCCAACAC
>DYON01000389.1 GCA_020720525.1 Acetofilamentum sp. | reverse complement strand
TCGTCTGAAGAACGCTTTCATTCAGCCCGATGCCTATCACAGCGATCATTGTCCGGCGGGGCTTGAAATAGAATGATTATTGAGTTAGTATCCATTTCTTCTGAATATTCTTTTCGTTGCTGTTGAGAACGATGAAATACACTCCGCTTTGCAAATTGTAATCGGCTGCATTGAAGAAGTATTGCTGCCGTCCGATATTGCTTTCGCCTTCGGCAAGAATGGCAATGGTCGCGCCCGATATATCGGTAAGTTTGATGCTAATTGGTGTTTGGGTGTGCATTTTGAAAGCAAGGCAGAAATCGCCGTTCGATGGATTGGGAAAAACACCAAATTCTTCTTCGGGAACTGAAAACTGTGGAACAGAAGTGAGCATTGAAGTGTCGATGATTGCCGTAAGAACACTCAGTTGGAAGCTTTCGAGACGGGTCCAAATGGGTCTCACAACACTGTTGTGTGCCGTTACGTTGGTGTAATCGCCAAAAAACACACTCGAATTGGGCAGGAATGGACTCTCGCTTACCCTGAAATTGATAAATGTTTGACCACCATCTTTAGAACATGCCATATACACGTCGGTGCGGTCGTCGCTGTAGTTTCGGCGGTCGTACCAAACAAACCAAAGATATCCGGTTGTTTGATCTATGGTCATCCAAGTAAAAAACTGGTGATGATTGGTTGTGTCGTCGTTTACACGAATAGGTGCCGACCAATTGTTTCCCCCATCTGTGCTTTGCGAAAGCCAAATGTCGGTGTTTTGTGCGCCATTAGTCTGGTCGCTCCAATTGATATAAATAGTTCCATTATGCGGACTATTGCTTAGGTCGCATGCTGTTACCGGAAGTCCATTGGCGCGCATGATGCCAGGTATAGAATAATCCCAGCCACCACCAATGTTGCTAACGAAAATATCGTCCTGAAGCCAAGTTGTTCCTCCGTCGATGCTTTTATCGAAAAGCAGACCTTCGGGACCAGCCCACGACACATACACTTCGCCGTTTGGACCCACAGCAGGAACAGCACCTTCTACTGTGCTGTCGCTATCGATGCAATTGCCTGCAGTTTTGTTGATTCGCAATGCTGGAGTCCAGCTTTGACCACCATCGGTCGATTTGGAGAACAAAATATTGCTGCTATCGGCCGAATTGCTACTTCCATACTCGTCGAACTGGCTCCAAGTGATGTAAATCGTATTATTTGTTCTGTCCACAACAGGCCAGTGTTTATCTTGTGCTTTTGTTCCATTTAATCCAGCAAAGCTTCCATCTGTCCAATTTCCAGATAATGAATCGAGCTTTTGACATACAATTCGATCAATCCAATTGCCTGAAGATGGATTTGATAAATGAAAAAAATAAAATGCTCCAGTTGTATCAACTGCAATTGCTGGGTCGCCATAGACTCCGAAGATTGATGATAAGGTTCCCTCTTGCCAATTGTACCCTCCATCGTTGCTGATGTAATAAATGTCGATATTGGCTCCTGCAACCAATTGTAGTGTGTTTTTAGGATTGATTGCAATCGATGGCTCTTCGGGGTCGTTGCTGTTTCCAATTACAATATTTGCATGTTGAGCAATCAGATTGGCACAAGCTATCTGCAAAATGAATATGAGAAATAGAAGCGCTTTCATGATGAATGTTTTTTTTAAGACAAAGGAATTGTATTTGAGGTTGCTAAAATAAAACAAATTGCAACTAAGTGCTAAAATATTTGTCTGCAAGGCAATAATCTTTGTATTTTTGAAAAAAATAGCTCCATGAAACAGGTTTTCTTTTTGGTTTTTATCGCGTTTTCGTTTTTTGTTTCGGCCCAAACAATTAGCAACTCAGAGGCGCTAGGCTTGGCTCAGCGCTTTATGTCGGAAAAGTCGGATAAAAATATTATTCTCGGGCCCGTTTCTGTATCTGAAAAAGGCTACAGTAATATGTTTGTTTTTGCAGATGAACTCAATAGCTCGTTTGTTGTTGTTTCTGGAACAAAAAAATCATTTCCCATCATTGCATGGAGCAACGAAAGTGGTTTTGCTGAGCATATACCCGATGCTGTTAAAGGTTATTTCGATTGGGCTGAATTG
>DYON01000059.1 GCA_020720525.1 Acetofilamentum sp. | reverse complement strand
CTAAGTGTTTCCAAGTACTGTTTACGAGCTATTGTTTGCATTGGGCAAAGATGTGCAAAAATCCTAAAACCACACAAAAAAAGAAACTTTTAGGAATTTTGGGATGGAGCTTTTATCAAGTTCAGATTATTATTGAGTAAGAATTTTCCCCAATCCCCATTTTCAAACAAGCTAAAGTAGTTGTTTTCTTTAATTATTGAATTTTTTGTATTGTAGCCGCCCCGCGCCAAGCAGCAAAAACAACAATATCAGTTTTGCTCTGCACCAATGCATCAATCCAAGGATTATTGAAATTATTCCAAAATTGTTCGGCATTTTGATAATAGACCGTGCCATTCTTGAGTAATTGGATTTCTATTTGCAATTGCTTTATCAGTGCCAATGCCTCTGATAATTGCTGCAGCAACTCAGCCATTTCACGCTTTAAATTTTCGTACTCTTTTTTCGATATGGTTACCATTTCTTCCATGAGTCAAAAAAAAGACAAAATCTGGCAAGGCTAACGTTACAATTTTTTTTTATAAACATTTTATTGTTGAATTCGCTGCTGAGTAGTAACAAGTATTTAACATTTGGAAAGAATGTTAGCAAGTCTTTTCAGTTTTGTACTTTTGCAAAAAAAACATGTTCCTTCTCGATATTGCCCATGCCACCGTTGAAGCTGCAAATAAGTTGTGGCAGCAAAAAGTGGATTCAGCACAAATTCAAATAGAAAAAACTCCCACACATTTCGAAGGCGATATTACCATCGTTGTTTTTCCGTTGGTAAAAATGGCCCAACTGAAGCCCGAAGATACGGGCACAGCCATTGGCAACGAATTGAAAAACACGATTGAAGGCATTGAAAGCTTCAATGTGGTGAAGGGCTTTCTTAATGTTGTGATGAAACCATCGTTTTGGATTTCGAAAATGGCTGAAATTGGATCGGAAATTGCGTACGGACAACTCCATCTCAACGAGCCAAAAACCATTGTTCTCGAATACAGCTCGCCCAATACCAACAAACCACTGCATCTTGGTCACATTCGCAACAATTTGCTGGGTTGGTCGCTGGCCGAAATATACAAAGCCGCTGGACATAAAGTGGTGAAAGTGAACCTCATCAACGACCGTGGAATTCACATTTGCAAAACCATGGTTGCTTACAATATGTGGAGCAAAGGCGAAACTCCCGAATCGGCTGGAGTGAAAGGCGATCATTTGATTGGGAAATACTATGTTTTATTCGACCAAGCAAGCAAAGAAGAAGCTGTTGACCTTGGAATAGCCAAAGACGACGATACCGACATACCTTTAATGCTCGAAGCCCGAGCAATGCTTCGCGATTGGGAAAATGGCGATGCTAAAACCTTGGAATTGTGGAACAAACTCAATTCGTGGGTAATTGAAGGATTTGAAGCAACCTATAAACGTCTCGGTGTCGATTTCGATAAAGTTTACCGCGAGTCGGAAACATACCTCAGCGGAAAAGAAATTGTGATGAAAGGAATCAGCGACGGTGTGTTGCAACAAGACCCCGACGGATCGGTTTGGATCGACCTTACCGACGAAGGTCTCGACCGAAAGATTCTGCTTCGCAGCGATGGAACAACAGTGTATATGACTCAAGATATTGGTACAGCAGTTGCTCGGCAGAAAGATTTTGGTGCCGACAGCATGGTGTATGTGGTTGGTAATGAGCAGATTTACCATTTCGACGTACTCAAGAAAACACTCAAGCATCTTGGTTACAGCTGGGCCGACAGCATTTTGCATTTCAGTTATGGAATGGTTGAACTTCCCGAAGGGAAAATGAAATCGCGCGAAGGCAAAGTGGTTGATGCCGACGACCTCCTCGACGAAATGAAGCAAACCGCTGCCGATATTTCGAAAGAAGCTGGAAAAGCACAAGATTTGCCTGCCGTAGAACTCGACAAGTTGTACGAAATGATTGGACAAGGTGCGCTTAAATATTTCATTCTGCGTGTCGATCCCAAAAAGAACATGTTGTTCAATCCGGCCGAAAGCATCGATTTCAATGGCAATACAGGTCCGTTTATTCAATACACTCATGCCCGAATTCGTTCGGTATTGGCAAAAGCTGCAGAATCGGGAATAGATACAGCTACTTTAATTTGGAACAACGAGGCAGCCGTAAAACCACAGGAAAAAGAATTGATGTTTCAATTGCTGAGTTTGCCCCAGATGATTGCGAAAGCTGCATCGGCTGGAAGTCCGGCCATTGTTGCCAATTACAGCTTCGAGCTGGCGCAGATGTTCAACAGCATGTATCAAGAAATAAGCATTTTGCGTGAACCAGATGAAACATTGCGCAATAACCGCCTGCTATTGGCTACTCGCACCGCCGAAACCCTTCGCTTCGCCATGAAGTTGCTTGGTGTTGAGCTGCCCGAGAGGATGTGAAAATTATTCTTTGGAAACAACTATTCTCTTTCTAAATTTTCCTCCCGTGGTAAATTTTCCACAAACAACATAAACGCCTTTTCTTAAATTCGAAATGTCGATTGCGACATTTTTAGCCGCAATAAATTCGGTAAAACGCAATACAGCCTGACCAAAAGTATTGTAGATGATGACTTCCGAAATGCTATCGTTTCATTCAATTGTAATGGTATTTGTGGCTGGATTCGGATATACCACGATGCTACTCTCGGGAACAATTACTTGAAAAGGTGTATTGAGTGGCAAATATGTTTTAGATTGATAAAGCAAGGCTGTTGTATCGTAGATATAGTAAGCAGAATTCAAGTCACAAATGCGACTTTTTTGTTTTTCAAAATTAGTCAGAATTTTTAAATTCCACAATAGCGTTTACATTGCTGATTATCAATATATTAAAATTTCTTGTTGAATTGCTGGCAACGAATAGAAAAAACAATGCTGCAATGAAAAAATTTGTAATTTTGCAAACTCAAAAGGAGAGATGCCAGAGTGGTTGAATGGGACGGTCTCGAAAACCGTTGATCCCTTACGGGATCCCAGGGTTCGAATCCCTGTCTCTCCGCAATCGTTCAATGAAAAGCCACGAGCATTCGTGGCTTTTTTGTTGAATGACCTCCACTCAAGCTCGCTTGTAACGGAAAGGTCATTCAACAAAAATCACTTCTGCAGGCAGAAGTTTTCATTGAACGATTGAATCTCCCCCAAAATGGGAAAACACCGAGCGAAGCGAAGGGGTAATCCCATTCCAAATAATTCTGCCTTCAGAATTGTGTGCCTTGCATTATCCTCCAAGCGAAGCACAACAAATTCCTCCACTCAAGCTCGCTTGTAACGAAAGGTCATTCAACAAAATATTTCGTACTTTTGATTGTTCGTTTCGATTTCCCTCAGCCCCCATATTTAATTGTTCATGAAACCTTTGTTTCTATTACGATTTCAATTGCTTTCGGCTATTCTGCCGCTTATATTTCTAATTTCATGCACTGGCGATGATAAACCTAATCGCTCCGTTTTTCTATGGAAATCGAAGCAAGTTTTAGAAAAAACTGATCGTAATAGAATCCGTGCATTTGGAATAACACACTTTTTTGTAAGATATGCCGATGTTCACTGGAATCCAATTTACCAAATCGTGGAGCCTGTCGCGGGATCGGACCCTGAATATTTTTCGAGAATCCCATATCAAATAACTCCTGTGTTTTTTATCACCAACGATGTGCTTGTAAATTCCAATAACGATAATTTGCTGAAGTTGGCATCCAACATTGCATCGCTTTATTATGGAATTCACCATGAATTTGCCGAAAATTACGCTGATGCTTTGTACTATCAGTTCGGCAATTATTCGAATAATGTTGAAAGACCTTTGTTTTTTTGCAATCTAGACTCAATGGCGAAACGTTGGCAAAATCGCAATCATTCTCTTCTCATCGATTGCGACTGGACAGTATCAACTCAAGAAAAATATTTCTCTTTATTATCCGAAATTGCTAAGTTATTGCCCGATATTGAGGTGCAAAGCAGTCTCCGATTGTGGCAATATCGCGATTACAAGCTTTCGGGGGTTCCGCCCGTAGATCGATGTTTGCTTATGTGCTACAGCACTGGCGACCCAGCCAATCCCGACGAGCACAATGCTATTGTTGATTATCAAACCATCCAAGAATACATCAATCATTCTCATTATCCGCTCGAACTCGACATTGCTCTCCCTGTTTATTCATGGGCAACATTGTTTCGCAATAGAAAATTGGTGGGAATTATTAGCCCAATGAGTTTGAAGGAGTTGGTTGCCGACTCTTCAACGTATTCACGAATTGATTCTACCCATTTTACCGTCAAATTGGACACTGTTATGGGGAATACCTATTATAGATATGGCGACGAGGTATGCTATCAAGGAATTGAGGCAAATGAATTGATGAAAATTTCGGAATGGGTCGATAGAATGATTGATCCGAGCTCAAACGACAAAATTTCTCTGTTTTCGTACGACACATTGTATTTTAACCAAATTGGAAATGAAAACATTAAAAAAGTCTTTCGCATATTTGATTAGCGGTATGCTTCTCTTGTTGCCTTTTTCAGGCAAAACATGCTCTTACACCGAATATGGTGAAGATTTACGCATAAGCATGTTTCGGATTATGACTCAGCAAATGCAGGCTTATTTCCCTTTTGTTTATACTGCTGAATTATTCAATTCAAATTCCATTGTTTCAGAAAATGATCGAAAACGAAATATTAATGAGTGGGTGAAACAATTCGAGAATCCTGTTCGTGCCGAAGATATTGACGTTATCTTATATAAAACCGATCCAGAATTGTTCTATTTGCATGCCGAACGCAAAACCCTTAAAAAATTCTTCGAAGGCAATACTTTTATTGAAGAGTTGCTCAAACCAGAAAACAAGGATTTCTACAACTACCTGATGGTGTCGAAGGCCATCGAATACAAAGAAGCACAATATATCGATCCGTGGACAAAACCAGACAGTGAGCAAAAAGCACTTTCGGGAAACCTGAAAGCTTCCATTATGAAACAGATACGGAAGTATTCGAAGCAAACCAAATCGGCTTTTTTAAAACAGAGATATGCTTTTCAGCACATTCGTATGCTTTTCCAAAACAACGATTTCGAAGGTTGTGTAAGTCTTTACAATGAAACTTTTACCCTATACGACACCAGCACTATTGTTGCTCCTTGGGCATTGCATTATAGCGCTATTTCAAAATCAATTCTTGGCGACTCGATTTCAGCAAACTACGAAATGAGTCTTGCATTTGCTCAGTGCGACGATAAGAAATTTCGCATGTACACCCAGTTCTACAGAAGTCCTTCAGCAATTGAGAAAACACTAAATCTTGCTCAAAACAATCAAGAAAGAGCAACAATTCTGGGAATAAGCATTCTGAATAATCCGGGGCGAACACTTCCAACTTTGCAGCAAATGGTAACGCTTGATAGCAAAAACACCATGCTAAGTTTTTTGGTTTTGCGCGAAGTAAACAAACTCGAAGACTGGTTGCTTACAACGGGTCTAACTCTCAATACTCCAAGTATAAGAGCTGGCTTTTCGTACGATGTAAACCGCGACGATTACTTGCGTGTAAACTTCGACAGCGACATGAAATACCTGAACAACGTGATTTCAGTTGTGCAGCAGCTTCACCAGCAGGCAATTGGAGAGGAAAAGCAATTTTATATGCTTGCGTTGGTGCATTTGTTTACCATGGCCGAAAACAATTCGGCTGCATTGGCAATGCTCAATAGCTCCAATTCGAAAATGCCAGTCGATTTTCAACGTCAAGCTTCAATTGAAAACCTGATTTTGCTTTCTTCGGGAAATAGTTTGAGTAATCCTGAAAACAGAAACAAAGCTGGTAAAATTTTCATGAGTCTCGACAGTCTCGAGCAGAACAAACAAATGAACAGCATGACCATGTATTCGCTTTGCCAGCGCTACGGGCAAGCCATGTTTGCTCAGAACGATTTGATGCGCAGCATTTTGTTTTTGAATCTGGCCGACGATTATAAATCGGGGCGCTGGTACTACGACAACAATTGGAGGGATAACAACGAGCAGACCGACGAATTCGATTATTATTCTCTTGCATACATGGATCAGTCTGCAACACCGGCCGATATTGACAAACTCATCGAATTCATCAACAGCAACAAGACTGAAAGTTTGGAGAAATTCTTGGCATTGCAAAATTTACCGTCGATAAATCAATGCAAGGAACTCAAAGGGAGCAAGCTTTTTAGAGAAGGCAATTTTCGCGAAGCAGAAAAAGTTTGGCAAGAGTTGCCTTCGAGCTGGTGGAAAGAAAACGGCGAATTTCATGACTACCTAAGCGGCAACTTGTTTAAACCCGACGACTTGCATCGCGGAGAAATATTGAACAACAAACTTAGCAACTCAAATTCAATCAACAAAGCAGCGATTTTGCATCGTATGATAGAAATGCAAGATTCTGCCGAAACAGCTTCGAGCGACCGCTACAAATACAAACTCAAGCTTGCTCATGCTTGGTTCAATGTTTCGTATTATGGCAACAATTGGATATTGGCTCATTACTACAAGTCGTGCGAAACGCATGCAGAGAAGAGTTTCTTTGGTTTTGCAGGAATTCCCAACAATATTTTGGCCGATTCGTCCAATTATATTCAGCTCGGAACTGCTAGAAAGCTGTACCGCGAAGTGGCTACAGTTGCGCCCGATGCCGAATTGCGTTGCGAAGCTATGACAATGTTGCAGTACATTGAGTATTTATTGTTTGTTGACGAGTATCGCTACGACTGGGAAAACAAGCATGTGTTTAAACCTACATATATGCCAACACAATGGAAAGAATACGAAAACACAGCTTTTTTCAAATCGATGTATGGCTTTTGTCCTTTGTTTGAAGAATTTGTAAGCTTATAACAAAAAAACTCCGAATCCAAACAGACACGGAGTTTTGGAAAAGTAGTATTTCTATATCATTTCGAGCTCTTTGCCAACTTTTATGAAAGCCGCAATGGCTTTTTCCACATGTTCGGTGCTATGTCCTGCCGAAATCTGAACGCGAATGCGGTCTTTTCCTTTTGGTACAACGGGAAATGAGAATGGAGTAACGTAAATTCCTTCTTCGAGCATACGTTCGCCAAATTTCACCGCCAGTTTGGAGCAATCGGGATATTTTCCAAACATAATTGGTGTGATTGGATGTTCGCCAGGAATAATATCGAAGCCAGCTTCGGTCATTTTTGAGCGGAAAAGTTTTGTGTTTGTTTCGAGTTTGTCGCGCAATTCGGTTGAGGCTGTAAGCAAATCAATCACCTTGATTGTGCCACCAACTACTGCAGGCGCAACGGTGTTCGAAAACAAATACGGACGAGCTTTGTTGCGCATCCAGTCAATAATTTCTTTTGGCCCGCTGATGCAACCACCCGATGCTCCACCAAGTGCTTTGCCGAAAGTGGTTGTGATAATATCGACGCGCCCCATAACACCTCTAAATTCGTGGGTTCCACGTCCAGTTTTACCCATAAAACCTGTTGAATGGCTGTCGTCAACCATTACCATCGCATCGTATTTGTCGGCCAAATCGCAAATTTCTTTCAGAATTGCAATATCACCGTCCATACTGAAAACACCGTCGGTAGCAATCATTATAAAACGGCAACCATTTTCGCGTGCTTCTTTGAGGCAACGCTCGAGACCTTTGGCGGTTTTTCCTGTAGCAGGGTCTTCTTCCTCAACGTCGCGCATATCGCTGTGTTTGTATGCCCAACGCTGAGCTTTGCAAAGACGAACGCCATCGATAATAGATGCATGATTGAGTGCGTCGCTAATAATAGCATCGTCGGGACCAAGCAATGGTTCAAATACAGCTCCGTTGGCGTCGAATGCCGACGAAAACAGAATAGTGTCTTCCATTCCCAAAAAGTCCGAAACCTTTTTTTCAAGTTCTTTGTGAATATCTTGTGTTCCACAAATGAAGCGAACCGACGAAAGCCCGTAGCCACGACGATCAATTTCTTCGTGTGCAGCTTTAATCAATTCGGGATGCGACGAAAGACCAAGATAATTGTTGGCACAAAAGTTCAACACCTTTTTTCCTTTAACAACAATTTCGGCTCCTTGTTCGCTTTCGATAATTCTTTCAGTTTTGAAAAGGCCTGCTTCGCGTATGGCAGCAAGTTCGTTGTTCAAATGTTCCTTTATTTTACCGTACATAGTATTTTGTTTAATTGTTCTGCGACAAAGTTAGGGAATTTTAAAAAACTGAGTTGTTTATATCAATGACAATAGTCAACTCTTTAGCTGTCAAAACTTTCGTTGTAAATATAGGCTTTCTGTTCAAAAAAACTCTATTTTTGCGCTTCAATATTTCAAAACAAAAAGAATGAAAAATATTTTGGTGATTGGCGCCTGCGGGCAAATTGGTTCGGAACTCACTCTCCAACTACGCAAAGATTTTGGTATTCAAAATGTTGTTGCTTCCGACCTTTGCATCAAAGCGGGAAGCGCTTTGGAGGAAGGTCCCATGGAAACTCTCGATGCACGCGACAGAAATGCCATTGCTGAAATCAGCAAAAAATACAATATCGACACCATCATCAATTTGGCTGCAATTCTTTCGGCCAATGGTGAAAAAAATCCCTCTCTGGCTTGGGATGTGAACATCAACGCTCTGATTAATACTTTTGAGGTTGCACGCGAAATGAAAATGGATCGCGTTCTGGTTCCAAGCTCTATTGCGGCTTTTGGCCCAACCACGCCACGCGAAAACACTCCACAGGAAACCATTCTTGAACCAACAACCATGTATGGAATCACCAAGGTTGCCGGTGAACTGCTCGGCGATTATTACGTGAAAAAATACGGACTCGATGTTCGCGGATTGCGCTACCCAGGTATTATTAGCCACGAAACATTACCTGGCGGCGGCACCACCGATTATGCAGTTGCCATTTATTACGATGCAGTGAAATTCAACAAATACACCTGCTTTGTAAGTGCCGAAACTCGCCTACCGATGATGTACATGCCCGATTGTATTAAGGCAACAATCGACTTATTAAAAGCCGATTTTGACACTTTGAAACACCATGCCAATTTCAATGTTGGAGCCATGAGTTTTAGCGTGGACGAACTTGCCGAAAGTATCAAAAAATATCAACCCGATTTTAGCATCGATTATGCTCCCGACTACCGCCAAGCCATTGCCGATAGCTGGCCCGACAGTATCGACGATTCTGCCGCTCGTGCCGAATGGGACTGGAAACCAGCTTTCGACCTCGATGCAATGACGCAAGATATGCTGAAAAATATCCGCATTAAGCACGAAAAAGGGCTTATCTAAATTCAGAAATAATAGAGTAATTTCCCATGCATAAGTGCGGCATTTTTATTTTAAATACGATTCGCTTTGCAGCATAGCAAGACGCTTCGAAGGACTTTCTATAAAAGCTCCAATTTCGTATTCTGTCCATCGTTCGTCAACCAGCTTTTGTGTTTCAATATTCATAACAGTTGCAGCTGGCCAACGAAAGCTCGGAACAGCTCTTTTGCCTGTGGTGCAAGCATTTATCACCAATACTCCATCGGACGAAGTGCTTCGAACAAGCGAAAAATCGCGACCAGGGTCGATGGCCGAAAGAATATGCCACAACAAAATATCGTTGGGAGCTTTTTCCATCTGGCTATCAGCAATCACATAAATACCCGATGCTTTGTGACCATTATCGGCAGTGATCGACAAAAACAAATTTCCACTTTCCGAAACAGCGTGGTCAGAGAAAATAATATGCAGCGAATTGCTGATAGCGCGCATTGAATTTGTATTCAAGTTGTTTGACGATTCGGAGTTGCTCTTCTTCTCTTCGGGAAGTTTTGTTGTGCAGTCGAATCCCGCCTTTCCACCATGCGAAAACGACTGAGCTGCATGGTCGAGTACATCGTACGGACCAGCCGACATGTGCAAATCGTTCACCGGACTAAAATTCTGATCGAGCGCTTTCAAAACAGATTGAGGATTGCGAATATCGGTTTCATCGCCGAAAACAACAATCACTTTGGTAAACATCATTTGTCCTGCACCCCAAAGAGCATGCATGGCTTTTACAGCTTGACCAGGATAGCTTTTTTTAATTTTCACCAATGCCAAATTATGAAAACCGCCTTCGGCCGGAAGAACCATGTCGGTGATTTCGGGCAACAGCGTTTTTTGAATCAGCGGAAAAAATATCCGACTTGTAGCATCGCCCAACCATTTATCTTCTTTTGGTGGAACTCCAACCAATGTTGAAGGATACATGGCATTTTTGCGATAGCTGATTGCCGTGATGTGAAAAATCGGGTACTCATCGGGCAACGAATAAAACCCCGTGTGGTCGCCAAACGGACCTTCGATTCGGAAAGGCTCTGCAGTATCGATATATCCTTCAATCACAAAATCGCTGCTTTCGGGAATCCATATTTTATTTATCCGACTGCGAACCAATCGAGCTTTTTCGTTTTTCATGAATCCCGCAAGCATGTACTCGCTTATTCCTTCGGGAAGAGGTGCTGTGGCTGCATAGGTGAATACTGGATCGCCTCCCAAAGTAACAGTAACTGGCATTTTTCCACCTTTTTTCTTCCAAGCTTCGAAATGCGCTGCCCCTCCTTTGTGCCGATGCCAGTGCATACCTGTTGTTTGTCCGTCGAAAACCTGCATACGATACATTCCTGTGTTTTGCTGCCCAGTATCGGGATGGATCGTGTGTACAAGCGGCAATGTGATGAATCGTCCGCCATCGAAAGGCCAGCATTTCATTATTGGGAGCAAATCGAGATTGGGCTGCTTCATCGTCAATTTCTGACAACGACCAGTCCCTCTCAGTTTCTTGGGACCCAGTTTGCGCAATGGAGCTACCGTTTTGAGTAGGGCTGGCGACAGCGAAATTCCTTTTTCGGGCAACGAAAGCAATGCGTTCAAACGAGCAAAATAACCATCTTCGCCCGAAAGGCCTAGCAGCGTGTCGGTCTGTTTTTCGGTTGAAAACAAATTGATGACCAAAGGGAAATCGGTCGCATTGTTGGTGAAAACCAAAGTTTTGCTGTTGTTTCCAACCGAAGCCATTCTGTCAGCAATTTCTGACAGCTCCAATTCGGTATTTACAGACCTGTTTATTTCAATAGCCTGTCGGCTCTCGCTGAGTTTTTCTATTGTTTCCGAAAGAGAAAAAAATGCCATTATGACACGAATTCGTTTGTGATAGTACCGAGGTACAATTGTTGACAAAGAAACGCAAAAATAACGAATTATGAAAAGAAACGAAGGAATCATAACATTTGGCGGTAACCCGCTTACCATTTCGGGCAACATGATTGAAGTAGGAGTTCAGGCTCCCGATTTCACTGCACTCAACAACGATTTGGCTCCAGTTAAGCTAAGCAATTTTGATGGTAAAATCCGCATTATTTCTGCTATGCCATCTATCGACACATCGGTATGTGCAGCACAAACTCGCAAATTCAATGTAGAAGCCACCAACCACGAAAATGTTGTTGTATTGACCATTTCGATGGACTTGCCTTTTGCTCTGAAACGTTTTTGCGGAGCCGAAGGAATAGAAAAAGCCATTACACTTAGCGATTCAAAAGGTCGTGAATTTGCCGAAAAATATGGTTTTATGATTGAAGAACTCGGACTTCTTGCTCGTGGAGTTGTGGTTGTCGATCAAAATGGAAAAGTTGTTCATGTGGAATATGTGAGCGAAGTGACCAACGAACCCAACTACGAAAAGGCATTACAAGCAGTTAAGAACTTACAGTAATCCCAATTTGAAATATATGATGATCCAATGGAATGTCATATATTTCATTAATTGGTAAATACCGATAGAATTATTTGAACAAAATATGATTCTTGTTGGTATTCGTATTTGCAGGAAAAAACGACAAAACTAATTGGTCGTTTTTTTTTTTTTGTTTATCGAAAAAAATATTATATTTGCCGCGTAAAAACAAAACCAACCTTTGGGGCTTGCTCACCCCAAAGAGTTGGCTTTGAAGCTGTAAACTGATTATTAAAATAACCAATTCGTGAGCAAAGGTAATGAAAAACAAAACATTTTGCTACCTTGTTTCGTTTAAAGTAGAA
>DYON01000001.1 GCA_020720525.1 Acetofilamentum sp. | reverse complement strand
CAAAATCATTTCAATATTCATTATGTATCTTTGCAGAAATTGATTTTGAAATGAAAATTTCGTACAACTGGCTCAAAAAGTATCTGAATATTGACTTAGCGGAAAACACCATTTCCGAAATTCTTACCGATAATGGTTTAGAAGTAGAAGGCGTTGAAACCTATGAAGAAATTAAAGGCAGCCTAAAAGGCGTTGTGGTTGGGCACATACTCGAATGCAACAAAATGGAAGGGTCGGACCATTTAAGTATAACTCAAGTTGATACTGGAAATGAAAAACTGCAAATTGTGTGCGGTGCTGCAAATGTTGCGGCTGGACAAAAAGTAATGGTGGCACTGCCTGGCTCAACGTTACATATGGCCGATGGTTCATCGCTGACCATAAAAAAAGCCAAGCTTCGGGGTGTTGAAAGCAGTGGTATGATTTGCGCCGAAGACGAAATTGGCTTAGGTAATTCGCACGATGGTATTATGATTCTAAACCCGTCAACTCCTGTTGGAACCGAAGCGGCAAAGCTTCACAATATAAACACCGATACTGTTTTTGAGATTGGGCTCACCCCAAACCGCAGCGATGCTATGTGTCATAGCGGTGTTGCTCGTGATGTTTTTGCGGCTCTTAGGCAGCGACTCAAAATGAACAACCTTTCACTATCAATGCCATCGGTTGAGAAATTTGCTCGTGGAAGTGAAGTTCTCGAAACCAGTGTAGAATTGCTCAACCCCGAGGCTTGCTTCCGATATTGCGGACTCACTCTCACTGGATTAAAAGTTACTGAAAGTCCTTCGTGGCTTCAAAACTACCTAAAAGCTGTTGGACTTCGTCCAATCAATGTGGTGGTCGATGTTACTCAGTTTGTAATGCTCGAAATAGGTCAGCCACTTCACGCTTTCGATTTCGACAAAATTGAAGGTGGAAAAGTGGTGGTTCGATTCGAAAAAGAAGGAACTCCTTTTGTAACTCTCGACGGAGTTGAACGAAAGTTGGGAGCCGAAGACCTTATGATTTGCGATAGCAAAAAAGGAATGTGTATTGCTGGCGTTTTGGGAGGAAACACAAGCGGTGTAAGTATGAGTACCGAGCGAGTATTTCTTGAAAGTGCTTGTTTTTCGCCCGTTCATGTTCGCAAAACATCCAAACGTCATGGTCTTCACACCGATGCTTCGTTCCGTTTCGAACGTGGAATCGATCCCGAAATTGCCATTTATGCTTTGAAACGCGCAGCACTTTTGCTTTCTGAACTTACCGAATGCAGTATCAGCAGCGATATTGTAGATATTTACCCAAAACCAGTTGAAAAAAACGAGATTAGCATCAACTTGGAAGCTCTCGAAACATTTACTGGCATTGCCATTCCGGCAAACGAAGCGTTACAGATTTTGAAAGACCTCGATTTCAATATCACTCAGAGCAATACACAAACCATTGCAATGCAAGTTCCAATGAACCGCGTTGATGTTGTACGCGATGTTGATGTTTACGAAGAAATTTTGAGAATTTTTGGATACAACAACATACCTTTACCCGAAAAAGCAAATACCATTTATCCCACAGTTACCAAACTGAGTCTCCACAATTTGGGTCAACGAATCAGCAATTTCCTAACGGTTGGTGGATGCAACGAAATTATGTGCAACTCGCTCAGCAGCCAGCAATGGTTCGAGAATGCAGGAGCTTTCGACAACCAAAAAATTGTAAAAGTTCAAAATCCGCTTAGTCGCGAGCTTAACGCTATGCGAATAAGCATGCTGCCAGGCATGTTGCTGTCGGCTGCATACAACATCAACCGTAGCGCACCCAATCTCAAGCTGTATGAAATTGGACGCACATACCAACTTGAAAGCAGCGACAAAGAAAAACCTGTAATGGAACGTTTTTCGGAGCAAAACATGCTTTCAATCGGATTTACAGGAAACATTCGCCCCGAAAACTGGAATTACAAAAACGAAAAAACCGACTTTTTCAATCTCAAATCGATCATCGAAAACCTTTTCAAACATCTGGGATTGATGGAATGGCTCAGCATAAGCGATAGTGTTCCAGCTATTTTCGAATATGGTGCATCGTATATGCTCAGCAACAATGTTGTAGCTTCGTTTGGCGTGGTTAAACCAGCCATTTGCAAGCTAACCGATGTTGACAACGAATTCTGGTTTGCCGAAATCAACCTCGATTTGCTGTTGAAAAAACTGCGCAAAACAAGTGTCAGCTTCAAAGAAATATCTCGTTTCCCATCGATGCGACGCGATTTATCATTGCTAATCGACCAGAAAATAACATTTGCACAGATTGCGCAAGCTGCACGCTCGGCTGAAAAGAAACTGCTGAAAGACGTTGGCTTGTTCGATGTTTATATCGACAAAAAATTGGGCGACGACAAAAAAAGTTATGCGGTGAGTTTCATCTTTATGAACGAAGAAAAAACACTTACCGACAAAGAGATCGACAAAGCCATGGAAAAAATTGTCGCTGCCATTACCCAATCAACTGATGGTCAGATAAGATAATAACTATCGAAGCTTTTTGTGGCAGTCATTTTGAGACAACCAACAAAGGCGCACCTTTGCAACCTAAAACCAAATGACAAACCCCAAAAGTCACACTGAGTGTCAGCCTACTGGCGGATGTATCGAATGACGGCTTTTGGCTTTTGTAATCTGCAGCACATGAGGAAAATAAGCATTCATGTCATTAGCCGCAAGAATAATTGAATTGTCTATGAAAATTTAGACAATCTCTATGTCTTTTGTTTTTTCTTCTTTGCAGCTGGAAACAATACGTTATTCAGAATCAACCGATAGCCTGGCGAGTTTGGAAATAAATCGAGTTCGGTTGGAGGATCGTAAACAAAATGAGTATAATCTTCGGGGTCGTGCCCACCAAAAAAAGTCCATGTACCTTTTCCATATTCGCCATGAATATATCGAACCTCGCCAATAGCTTTATTTTCGCCCATAATTAGCACCGACGATTTAATCTGATCGTTTCTAAAGGCGGTTGTTTGGCCCATAAAACCAGTAATAATTCGCTCATGGTCTTGACACAGCATAGTTGGCACAGGATCCCATTTGGCAGAAAACTCAAAAAGAGCAAAAAAATCTTCGTCTTTGCGAATGCTTCTTCGCTGCGACCCCGCATCGATTGATGAAATTTCGTATTCATAAGGATTGGTTACGATGGTAAAATTCTCAAAAGCAAAGGTCTTTGAAAAGTCGAGTTTACTTTGTGCCTGTGAATCCATCGGATCGCCATCGAACTGAGCAGCACAAATATCGACACCTTCGGCTGCAAGAGCCACATCGTAGCTATCGGGAGCACTGCACATCGCAAAAAGATATCCGCCTCCTGCAACAAAATCGCGAATTTTCTTTGCCACAGCCAATTTCATTTGCGAAACTTTTGAAAAACCCAGAGCCTTTGCCATTTTTTCTGCTTCAGCTACTTCGGTTCTATACCATTCGGCATTTTGATAACTAGCCCAGAACTTGCCATATTGACCAGTGAAATCTTCGTGATGCAAATGCAACCAATCGTATTTCGGCAAACTTCCAGTAAGAACTTCTTCGTCGTAAATCAAATCGTACGGAATTTCGGCATAAGTGAGCACTAGTGTAACGGCATCGTCCCATGGCAAGTTGGTTTTAGGCGCATAAACAGCAACTTTGGGTGCTTTCGACAGCTTAATTATATCCATATTAACCGACGGCTCGGCAATCTGATCGCGAATAGAAATTGCTTGAGCATCGGAAATGACATCAACGCTTACACCACGTATGTTGCATTCATCTTGAATGGTTTTGGAAAACCCAAATAAAAAGCTTCCGCCACGATAATTGAGTAGCCACTCAGCTTCTTGATTGTTGTCCAAAACCCAATACGTAATGCCATAAGCCTTAAGGTGATTCTTCTGAGAATTGTCCATCGGTATCAACAAATGAGTAGCACTTGCTCCCAATGAAACAACTATTAGCAAAAAAAACAAAATCCATTTTTTGAACATATCAGGGTCTCCTGTGTCAAAAATCATGCAAAATCTTTCGAATCCTGAATACTCAGGTCTTCGGGTGGCTCATTGTTCATACGCGATGGCACGGTAACCGAACCCCCAAAGCTCTCGTTTTCGATGGAAGACAAATAATTAACCGCATCGGAGTAGTTTGGATCGGTTTCTTCGTAAAAACGCGCAAACGCACCAACAAAACGAAGATTCACCGTTGTTAAAGCTCCATTTCGATGCTTTTCGATAAGTAGTTCTGCTTTATTCTTTAGAATTTCAGCATCTTGATTGTTGTCTTCTTCTTTAAAATAGTACTCGGGTCGATAAATAAACATTACAATATCGGCATCTTGCTCAATAGCTCCCGATTCGCGGAGGTCGGAAAGTTGTGGTTTTTTTGAACCGGGGCGCTTTTCTACCTCACGACTTAGCTGCGAAAGTGTGATAACAGGAATGTTCAATTCTTTAGCCAATGCTTTCAAAGAACGAGAAATAGTGGCAATCTCAACTTCTCGGTTGGTGTTTTTATCAGTTTTCGAAGTCATCAGCTGCAAATAATCAATTACAATGCATTGAATATCGTGCTGTTGCTTGAGCCTACGAGCTTTTGCACGTAATTCGAAAATAGATAAAGCTGGTGTATCGTCGATAAACAAAGGAGCCTGTGCCAAGTTGTCGATGTTGTCGTTGAGGCTTTTCCATTCCATCGAAGTGAGCTTGCCGTTGCGAAGTTTTTCGCTACTAATGCGAGCTTCGGATGCAATAAGACGCATTGTAAGCTGAATAGCACTCATTTCGAGCGAAAATACAGCAATCGCCTTTTTGTATTCAACTGCCATATTGCGCGCCATCGAAAGCACAAAAGCCGTTTTTCCCATACCTGGACGAGCCGCAATAATGATAAGATCGGAAGGCTGCCAGCCGGCAGTAACCTTGTCGAGGCTCTGAAAACCGCTTGGAACACCAGTAAAAGCGTTGTCGCTTTTGGCTGCAGTTTCAATAAGATCGCGAGCCGAACGCAGCAATTGAGGCATGCTTCCTGCTTTGCGACGCAAGTTTTCTTCGTTGATGCGAAATAATTTATCTTCGGCACTATCGAGCAAATCGAATACATCGGCACTATCTTCGAAGGCGTCGTTGATAATCTCTGACGATATTTCGATGAGTTTACGCTGAATATATTTTTGTGCAACAATTCGAGCATGATACTCAATATTAGCACTCGAAACCACTCGATTGGTCAAAAATGTGATATAGTAAGCTCCTCCAACGATTTCAAGCTTGCCTTGTTTTTTTAATTCTTCAGTAACAGTGAGCAAATCGATTGGTGAGCTTCTTGAAAACAACGATTGAATTGCTTCAAAAATATAGCGATGTGCTTCCTTATAAAAAGAATCGGGTTGCAAAATATCGATTACAGTATTGAGTGCATTCTGCTCTAGCATAAGTGCTCCGAGAATCACCTCCTCGAAATCGATAGCATGTGGCGGAATGCGCCCGTGCTCCATCACCGAAGTCTTTGCTGAAGACACTCTTGGAGTTCGTTTTGTCGTTTTTTTATCGTTGCTTTCTTCCATGCCCAAAAATAGTCATTATAAACCCAGCATCTCCGAATGTTGATAAGTAATTTTCAACGACAATATTTATTATTTTATCGCAAAATACATCACACTTCATCAACCCACAAAACAATAAAACGAAGATGCCTGAAAATAATTGTAATTTTGGAGCTAAAATGAAATCAATGTCGATTTTGCGAACCACCTTTTTGTCTGCACTTGTGTTGCTGCTTGTTTTCTCTTGTGCCACAGTAGAAAAACCAAATGGTGGACCGCGCGATTTTGATGCCCCAAAAATGGTTTCTGCTGTTCCTTCCGACTCTTCCACCCAATTTAATACGCGGAAAATCATTATTGAATTCGACGAATTTGTCAAACTCAACAATCCTACTTCGCAGATAATAATAAATCCCTTTCCCATCAATAAACCCGAAGTTTCGGTTCAGGGTAAAAAAGTGAAAATATCTCTCAACGACACCCTTATTGCCAACACAACATATCATATTTTTTTTGGCGACGCAATTCAAGACATTACCGAGGGAAACAAAGCTTCGGGACTCAATTATGTTTTTTCCACTGGCAAATATCTCGATAGCTGTTCGGCCATGGGATTTGCTGGCGATGCATTTACAAATTTAGCCACCGAAAAAGCTTGGGTTCTACTCTTTCGAAAAAGAAGCGACTTCACCGACACCATCCCCCTTTATATTGCGCATTGCGATTCAAAAGGCGCATTTTCGTTCCGCAATGTTGCCCCTGGAAGTTACTATGTTTGTGCCATCGAAGATAACAATTCGAATTTTCGCTTCGATTTGCCCGATGAAAAAATTGGCTTTCTAACCGAGCCCATTCAACTTTCGGACGAAAACCCAACAAACGATTCATTGAAACTGTATTTGTTCGTTGAAAACGCAAAAGAGCAAAAGCATTTAAAAACAGAAATTGCAGGCTATCAAACTGTGCGCTCGTCGTTTCGCATTTCGATGAAAGACCCAACTATTTCAATTCTAACTTCTTCCGAAAAAACCCTATATACCTGGAACAAGACCAACGATACGCTTACATTTTGGGTGAAAAATCCAGTTGAAGACACATTGAAATACATTGTTCGCGATGGTGCCTTTTCCGACACCCTTGCTCAAAACCTGAAAGCTAAAACACGATTGAGAGCAGCCACCGACACATCGTACAAGCTACAATCGAATGTTCGAGGCGAATTGATTCCATTTACCGAAGTTTTCACCATTTCGTCTCTCGCTCCAATTGAGGCTCTCGATACAGGGAAAATCATTTTCCGCCGCAACAACGATACCATCCCAACGGTGTGGCAGAAAATCGATAGTTCAGGACGCAGCTGGAAACTTGTGGCAGAGCTCAATCTTGGCGACGACTGCAATATCATATTCAAAAAAGGAGCTTTGCGGAATTTTTTTGGATTTGGTAACGACAGCACTGCTTTCAAATTCAAAATTGCTGGGCCCGACGATTTGGGCTCGATTCATCTAACATTTACCAACCGACCTTCAACAAAGCTCATCATAGTTGCCGAAAGCAAAGCCATGAGCAGAAAAATTATTATTGGAGCCGATTCCGCCGACATTATTCTCGAAAACCTAATTCCAGGCGATTACAATCTTAAGATTATTGCCGACTTAGATGGCAACAACGATTGGACTACCGGCGATTTTAGAACAAACATTCAACCTGAAACAGTATTTACTCTTACGAGGCCAATTCAAGTGAAAAAAAGTTGGGAATCGAAAATTGGATGGAGCCTAAAGAGAGAGTAGAATCGCCATTTCCGAAAAATCCTTGTACCTTTGCTACTCATTTTTGAGGAATGAACTACCGTATAATCTTCTTCTTTGCTTTGTTGCTGCCTTTTGCTGCTTTTGCTCAGCACGAAAAGGAAGTTGAGGATACCTTAGTTTCCGATACCCTCAACGCTTTTTACAAAACCCTTTCGCCCGATATGTGGCTGCATGCCGCTTCGGTTCCTATTGCTACCAACATCAACTCGTTTACAGGTTTCGACCCGCTTCAAGATGTCGCATTTACTCAAAACACTGGCATTTTTGGCTCTCCGTATCAGATATTGTGGTTCCCCGACCGATTCAATCAATTGCAATTCGACCATTTTGCTTTTATGCAACGCCCCAACCAATATATGTTTACACGAGAGAATATACCACTTTTTACCGATTCAGTTCCATTTTCGATTGCATCGTATTCAAATGGATACAAACGTGAGCAATATTTCGACTTCATCCACTCGCAACCAATTGCGCGGCAATGGAGGCTCACACTCGATTACAGGCTATACAATTCGCCAGGAGCATACAAAAACCAAAAACTTCAACAAAGCCATTTTTTCGCCACAACCGAATACAAAACCAAATCGGACAAATATCGAATCACCGCAGGGCTTGTTCTCAACAAAATCTTTCAGCAAGAAAACGGTGGTTTGCTCTATTCAAACAATTTTATCGACACAACGGTTTACGACCGGCAATTGGCTTCGGTTCAACTTCTGACAGCTCAAAACCGAATGCGTCAAAACGACTTTTTCCTGATAAACGAATTTCGTTTTGGCTCAAAAGACAATCACAAGCGCATTTTTATTGAACACACCTTCAACTTCCGCAGCGAATACCATGTTTATTACGATTCCGACCCATTAAGCGGCTATTATCAGCAAATACTGCTCGATTCGACCATCACAACCGACTCGGTTGCGCATCGGGCAATTGAAAACAAACTCATAGTTGGAAACAGAGACGGCAAGTATTTTCGTTGGTATGCCAGCTATTTTAATTCAATTGATCGGTTGTACAATCTCGAAACCGACAGCAGCCTTACGCAAGACATTTTGAGTGCTGGTTTTGCAATAACACTTGCGAAAAAATACACCATTTCGGCAAAAACAATGTTGGATGCATCGCTCGACTCCAATGCCGACAGGTATATTCATTTCGAACTTCTCACATCCGACTCCACCAAATGGAAACCCTTTGGAAAATTGAGCTACAGCAGTATTCAACCCAGTTATTTCTATTCGCAATATTCGGGCAACCACATTGCATGGCAACACAGTTGGGTGCAAACAAAAACCCTGCTTGCTATTGCTGGCTTCGGCTATCGCAAAAGCAGCATTTCGGTCTTTTATGCAAACACCGACAAGGAACTGTTTTTCAACGGTGCCGATTTTGTTCAAGGAGGAAAAGGAAATATTTCAGGTATTTTGGGGCAAACCGATTTCAGATTTGGTCGTTTTCGTCTGAATGCAACTGCTGGATATCAGTATGTCAAAAACGCCTCCTATATTCATCTCCCCGATTGGTTTGCAAAAGCACAGCTTACCATGTACAACAGTGTTTTCAAAAAAGCGCTATCGTTGCAAACTGGCATCGGCACTTGGATAAATGCATCGTATTATGCCGATGCTTACAATCCTGTGATACAATCGTTTGTTGTACAAAACACAATCAAAACAGGTAGATTCATTTATCCTACCTTGTTTGTCCGTGCACAAATAAAAAGAGCAGTTGTGTTTGTTGAAGCAGTAAATATAACAGCTGGACTTATCAAGGTGAATTATTGGCTAGTTCCCGGCTATCCCCTACCCGACCGCGCATTTCGTTTTGGAGTTACTTGGAGTTTTTTAAATTAAAATATTATGGCATTGAAAGTTGGCATTATTGGATTGACTAACAGTGGGAAAACAACTATTTTCAACTGCATTTCCGATGCAAAAGCCGAAGTAAGCAATTTCGCATTTAGTACAACCAAAAGCAACTTAGGAACAGCCGAAGTTGCCGACCCACGGCTTCTCGAACTTCACAAGCTCATAAAGGCCGAGCAAGTTATTCCAGCAACAATTGAATTGGTCGATATTCCTGGTCTTGCAAAAGGAGCTGGTCAAGGCGAAGGAATTGGCAACACTTTTCTGAACGATGTTAGAAACGTGGACGCACTAGTGCATGTGGTTCGTTGCTTCGACGATCCTCAACTTCCGCACATGGATGGCAAAGTAGATCCTGTTCGCGACAAAGAAAATATCGATTTCGAGCTGCAAGTAAAAGACCTTGAGCAAATTGAGCGGAAGCTTCAAAAAGTTGAAAAAGCATTCAAAACAGGCGACAAAACACAAAAGCCCGCTTTCGATAGCTTGGTGAAATTCAAAGAACAACTCGAAAATCTTGGAAATATTCGCACTATCGATTTAAGCGAAGACGATCAAAAACTTATTCGCGAGCTCTATCTGCTTACAGCAAAACCAGTGCTTTATGTTTGCAATGTCGATGATAGCTCAGCTGCATTGGGCAATGCTTATTCGAACACTTTTGCCGAATCGGTCAAAAGCGAAAACACCGAAGTGATTGTGGTTGCTGGAAAAGCCGAAGCCGATATTGCCGAGCTCGAAGAGACCGACCGCAACGATTTTCTTTCCGATCTAGGCCTCACCGAGCCAGGCGTGCAGCGAATCACTCGTGCTGCTTACTCGTTGCTAAATCTGATTTCGTTTTTCACCGTTGGGGGCAAAGAAAACCGCGCATGGAGTATTCCACGTGGTGTGGCTGCTCCCGTGGCTGCCGGAACCATTCACAGCGACCTCGAACGTGGATTCATTCGCGCCGAAGTGATTGCATATACCGATATGATTCAATACAAAACCGAAGCCGCTTGCAAAGAAGCTGGCAAAATGCGCGTTGAAGGCAAAACCTATATTGTTCAAGACGGAGACATTCTCCACGTGAGGTTTAATGTTTAAGATATTCCCGCAACATCGGTAAAAGATTTTTGCAACTTATTTTAAAATATTAGGTGTCAGGCACCATAATGATGTCCAACAAAGGTGTCTAACAACTGCAAGTCTTTTAAAATAAAAAAACACGCTAATCCAATAGCTTTCGAGAGTCAGCCTACAAGCGAATATATTGAATCACGATTTTAAACATTGCCCAAAAACGCATTAATATTCCGAAACGAAGGCACAGGAGCATCGAAATACTTAACAGAATAAGAAACTTTCTTCAACACCGAAATTATTCTGGGGCTACGTCCTCCAGCAATACATTCTTCTACTTGTCCAACAATATCGGTGCTATAAAATGCGTGCAGCGGTTCAAAACCACTTCTAAGATATGGTAGAAATATTTTTGCGCCACTTCGTTTAAATTCAGCATACAAGTCTTCAATTACCACCTTTTCGAGAAAAGGCATATCGGCGGCTACAACAAAAACAGCATGATTTTCAACATGAATGAGCGCGGCATGAATTCCCGCAAGCGGACCCTGCCCAGGAAAGACATCGGAAACTTCTCTAACGCCTTCGGTGTGTTCGAGCAAATTGCCTTCGCGCGACACAAACACAATATCGCTGAAAAGCAATTGCAAAACAGCCAGCTGATGGTCTATCACACGCATTCCATCAATAGTTTCAAAACACTTGGGGCGACCACCATTGCGCAAGTTGTTTCCTCCACTCAAAATTGCCGCCGATATTCCTGCTATCATACCGTAAAGATAATCAATCCAAAAAGAAATCACGAAAAAATCGACAAACAAAACCAACAAGTAATATATTCGTAATTTTGCAGTTATTATCACATCAACTTCAACGATTTTAATGATTCAATTGCTGCGATATTTCTTATTTTCTGTATTATTGTTGCTTGTTTTTTCGCCCGTCAAGGCACAAGATCAGGGTATCGAGAACCTGCCGCGTTTCGACATGCGTACCGTTCACTTCGGTTTCACACTTGGCTTCAACAATATGGATTTTACAATTAAACGACCCGAATCGATCTCCTCAACCGACTCGGTATTAACTGTTATTCCCGAATCGCAATATGGATTTCAAATAGCCATTGTGTCCGATCTACGCATTGGCAACAATCTCAACCTCCGATTTGTTCCTGGCTTATCGTTTGGTGGGCGAAATATCCATTATGAAATTTACCAGTCCTATCTCGATTCAGTATTCTCTGTTACAAAAAAAACAGAATCTACATTTCTTGATTTTCCACTACTTTTTAAATACAAAACCAATCGAATCAACAATTTCAGAGCCTATGTGCTTTTTGGTGGAAAATACAGTATCGATTTGGCATCGCAATCCAAAAAGAAACAAGAAGACGACGCATTTCTAAAACTCCTTCCAAACGATTTCTCTGTGGAGCTTGGAACTGGTTTTGAAATATATCTCGAATATTTCAAATTTGGTGTAGAACTGCGAATGTCGTATGGGATTCCCGATATGCTAAAAAGAGAAAATACCATTTACACCAACAACATCGAATCGCTTCGGTCAAAAATATTTTGGCTGTGCTTTACTTTTGAATAATAAAACGATTCCGAATTCTCAGTAACAAAGAATTGCTATCTCACAATCAAAGGCATTCGTAGCAACTGTTCTCCCTCAATAAGAACCTGATACAATCCACCAGCAAATCCCGATGTTGACACACGAGTTCTATTCTGTCCCTCAGCAATTTCGGTTTCAAAAACCAATCGACCTTCGGAATTATAAATCTTCACAATTGCTGCGCTGCTATTCATTGATTTGAAAATAACATCAACAAAACCATTTGCTGGGTTTGGATACAAGAAGACATCTGCACGATTGGACTCCGAAATTCCTTCGGGAAAAGCTACATAAATCAACAAATTTTCATTCAAGGTATCGCTGCCACAATACTCCGATGTTGCAACCAGTTGCACCGAAAACCATCCTGTGTCGCTGTATAAGTGCCACGGATTTACATCGGTACAGCCCAATCCATCACCAAAATCCCAGCTATACGAAATTGCATTCTGGCTTGTGTTTGTGAAAAAAGCCATTGCATCAGGTATAAACAAAACAGTGTCGCTTACATCGAACGATGCATTTGCGCTTGCACGAACAGTTACAACTGCAGGAATTGTCAAATTGGCAGTATCGCCAACTCCGTATGCATGCAATGCAACGCTGTATTGACCTGCAACAGAATAATATACATAAGGATTCTGCTGTGTTGAAGTAGCTGGAATTCCACCATCAAATTCCCACAAAATAGTGGTTGCTCCAACACTTGTATTGAAAAACTGAATACTGTCACCTTCGCATATCTGTTGCGCCGAAAGAGTAAAACCAGCCAATGTTGAAGTTGCAACTGCTATTCCGTCGCTAGTAATAACATTGCTTTCGAGCCCTGCATTGTTCACTGCCTTTACCGAAAAATAGTACGTCGTTCCTTGGCTAAGCGACAAGCCACTCAAACTGGCCGAAAGCGCAGCGCCATTGTTGAGCCAGCCAATAACTTCATTTCCACCGACCGTGGTTCCAACTGCAACCAAATAATGCGAAATATCCGAATTTGCATCAACCGACGAAGGCCAATTGGCTGTCAGCGACGATGAACTATTCGACACGTCTTCGTCAGCCGAATTGCCATCGTTTACCCATGCTACATCGTCGGGTACTGTGAAATCGACATTCAAATTGTAATAATTAACTGCCGAAATATTATCGGCCGAATCTTGACAAATCGATTTTATTTTTGCACCATATACCAATGGCGACGGATTTTGATAGCGAATATCGTCCGATGCCAAACTTCCAACTGTTACAGTTGTACTTGTGGCTCGGCTTCTGTAAATTTTCAACTCATCAAAATTCACTCTGGCATTTCCAGTTCTAAACGAAACATAGTTGCCATTGCTGCTATATGGGCTGGTGTAGGTGAATGTTCCAAGCAAAATATCATCGCGATAAACCCATGTTTGACCAGTTATACGATCATAAATAATCTTATAATCGTACCACTGATTCAAATTGGTAACAACTCCTGTAATAGTATTTTCAAGTGTAAAAGCATCGCTCGTAACTTTGTAGAATTCCAATTGATCGGTCTCGAGGCGAAAGAAAACAAAATATCCATTGCCTCGATTTGTTAAGCTAGCGTTGTCGGCAAAAAAATGAAACCCGAATCTTTTGTTCACATTTGTGCTTCCAGGAACCATTGCCCTGAAATTGTAAAAGCTCCGATTCGACAAGGTTTGATCGACAGCTGCATAAATATTGGTATTGGTTTGAATGGTGTCGCTCTGATAAAGTGTTTGCGAAGCAATTGCCCATGTTCCAACTGCCGAAGTCCAGTCGGGATGAATGACCGCGTCGAAATTATCGGCAAAAAAGCCCATAGCACCATTGGCACGCCATTCTGCACCCCGATTTTCGAGCACCTGATAGTAGCCCTTTTGCACTCCACTTCCACCAGCATTATCTGTGTCGGTATAAGTTGCAACAAAATCGTCGGTCTTCCAATTTCCAACAGCAGAAACAGCAGTTGTTGGCGAAATAGCATCTTGAGTTGTGCTGCTCCATGTTGCCGACCATCCTGTACCAACTGTTGCACAATCGCTTCTGAACTCAATGGTCATAGCACCACTATTTGCAGTCACAGTTCCTGGTGCTACGGTATTATATCGCCCAATGCGTGGACTGAAAACATCTGGTCCATCATAAATGTACAGGAAATCGTAATTATCTTCAACGTCGAATGCCGAAAATGCCATTGTTACCGAACCAGCTCCAGAGGGCGCAATAGTCCAAACTTTTCGCTCGTCGTTTGCATAACTTCCTGCCGATCCACCTATATCAAAGAAACTTCCGCTGGCAGTTGTATATGTAGTTACAGTTGGGTTGTTGTTAACCAATCTGAAAAAATAGTCCCAATTCCAATTCGGACCTGGATCGGTGTGATTATTATTTGGATAATGCTGATGCCCAGCAATTTTGACACAATATGCAGAACCTGCCAATGGATGAACACCATAATCGAGAGCTGTTCCGTTGTCGAGAGTGTCGCGATAAAACATTCGCAATGGATTAATTCCATAGCCACTGTTGCAAACATCGCGCACAAGATTGCTATGGCTTGTATAAACTGCCTGTGTGTACCATGCCGGATTATCTACATAGCCTTCCATTTCGGTTCCAATGGTATAAGGATTTTCGTCGCGCACATGCCATGCTTTATTCGACTCAAGTACCATTTGAGTTACTTGTCCGTCGCTACTGCGCATTACATAATGTGCGCTAGCTTCGGCAGAGCAGTTTTTGAACCAACTAATACAACCTGCATACGAACCTTGAACTGTGTGCACAACATACGCAGAAACAGCTGTTCCACTCCTTGAACTATAATTGCAAGTAGTTGGATCCCAAATTGCGGGCGCATAATCAGTCGATAACGTACTTTTGAAAACAACTACACTCATCTCAACTCCCTCACTGTTTCTAACTGTACCATCGGGAAGCATATTCACTTTCTGCGATTGCAAAACGCGCAACGTCGTTTCAGGAAAAACATCGTCAAGTGCAATCAGATAATTTCCAAACCCGCATACTTGTTGCCATGTATTACTATTCAGAAAATCAATAACCGAATACAAATGCGACCCAATTGCAAAAGCATTTGTTTGATCGCCTTCAACCCAAGGAATTTCGCTCAACTCAACAAATACTGGCAAATACAATTTTATATCGCTTCCAGAAATGCTCATCCTCCGAGAAATACTATCGAAAGCACAAGTCCAATAAAGAATCTGATTTCGAACCGATTTCATCATTTCTGTTTGATCGGTTTTGTTTATAGATGCAACAAAATTTCCATTTTCTTTGAAATATCCTTTCCCGTCGAAAATTAAACCCATTACTCCTAGGTACTGAGGCATCCCTGTGCAAGATGTGTCGGAACTAACCGTTATATTATAAAAACGAGTATTCACAAACGAAACGGCTTCTATAGCTCCACGAGGAACATTGGGATATTGAATGTAAGCATCGTTGAAAAAACTTTCCAACTGTTTATAGCTATTGTATTGTGTATCAAAAATCTGCTGGTCAATTTCAGACTCACGTTGCGCACAAACACCCCCAGATAGCACCAACATAAGCACTATCATTACATAATAATTCAGCTTCATAATAATTGCAATAATTACTTGCAAAAATACAACAATCTACTAACGTATAAATACGAAAACTATGTAAAAAAACGACAATATCACGTTATAATATCAAAAACACACTTCTAATGTTTTTTTGCTTTCACCCAAATAGCATCCATTTCAGCCAACGACATATCGTTCAACGACTTACCCATGTCAGTAGCTGTTTCTTCGATAAATTTGAACCTCTGTATGAATTTTTTGTTGGTGCGCTCAAGAGCATTCTCTGGATTCACTCCAATAAAACGAGCATAATTCACAAGCGAAAATAAAACATCTCCAAATTCATCTTCTATTTTATCCAAGGCCGATTTAGAGTTCACTTCAACCTCCAACTCATTGAGTTCCTCTTTCACTTTATCCCAAACCTGATCGGTCTCTTCCCATTCAAAGCCAACACCTTTCACTTTTTCTTGAATTCGGAATGCTTTAACCATAGCTGGCAATCCTGCCGGAACTCCTTCGAGTACGCTTTTGCGACCTTCGCCCATTTTAATCTTTTCCCAGTTGGCTTTCACTTCGTCTTCGCCCGTAACGGTGGTGTCGCCAAAAACATGCGGATGTCGTCGGATTAGCTTTTCGTTAATCGAAGCCAAAACATCACCCATATTAAATGCGTTTTTCTCTTCTCCAATTTTCGCATAGAAAACAATATGAAGCATGAGGTCGCCCAATTCCCTCATAATCCCATCGTCGTCTTTTTCTAAAACAGCATCGCCCAACTCATACATTTCTTCAATGGTAAGATAGCGAAGGGTTTCGTTGGTCTGCTTTTGATCCCACGGGCATTCAAGCCGCAAACGATCCATGATTTCTATCAGCCGTCTGAATTCAGCAAGTTTCTTTTCCATTTTAGTATGCTTTAGCAAAAACCACCCTGCGAGCAGATGGATTTCCGGTGAGTACACATTTCCCAGATTCTCCTTCGCCAAAAGGAATCAATCTAATTGTAGCCTTCGTCATTTCCTTGATTTTCTCTTCTGTTTCGGAGGTCCCATCCCAATGTGCATACACAAAGCCACCTTTGTTTTCGAGTACATCAACAAACTCAGCCCAGCTATCAACCGTATGCGAACTTTCTGCCCTGAAAGCCGATGCCCGCTGAAACAAATTGCTTTGAATATCGACCAGCATGGCAATAACCCTATCGGCAATTCCTTCGCGCGAAACAATCTCTTTTGCAAAATTATCTCGACGCGCTATTTCAAGATTATTGCCCTCTAAATCGCGCTCACCAACCGCAATACGCAATGGGACACCTTTCATTTCGTATTCTGCAAATTTCCATCCAGGTGAGTAGTTATCACTATCATCAAGTTTTACTGAAATGCCAGCATTTTTGAGTTCGGCTTCAATTTCGCGCAAATAATTCAATATCAAAGGAGTTTGCTTTTCCTTTTTGAGAATTGGAACAAGCACTACCTGAATTGGCGCAAGTGTCGGAGGCAACACCAAGCCTTTGTCGTCGCTATGAGTCATTATCAAGGCTCCAATCAATCGAGTAGAAACTCCCCACGAAGTTGCCCAAACGTATTCCTGCTGATTCTCCTTACTTAAGAATTTCACATCAAATGCTTTTGCAAAATTCTGTCCTAAAAAATGCGATGTTCCTGCCTGCAATGCTTTTCCGTCTTGCATCAATGCTTCAATACAATAGGTTTCAACTGCTCCAGCAAATCGTTCATTTGCCGATTTCACACCTCGAAGTACAGGCATTGCCATCCAATCTTCGGCAAAAGTAGCATACACATCAAGCATGCGCTCGGCTTCTTCGACGGCTTCTTTTTGAGTAGCATGGGCTGTATGGCCTTCCTGCCATAAAAACTCAGCTGTTCGAAGAAACAATCGGGTGCGCATTTCCCATCGAACTACGTTTGCCCACTGATTGATAAGCAATGGTAAATCGCGGTACGACTGAATCCAATCGCGGTAGGTATCCCAAATAATTGTTTCAGATGTGGGCCGAACAATCAATTCTTCTTCAAGTTTAGCATCTTCGTCAACAACAATTCCAGAACCATCTGGTGCATTTTTCAACCGATAGTGAGTTACCACCGCACATTCTTTAGCAAATCCTTCAACATGGCTTGCTTCTTTAGAAAAGAACGATTTGGGTATGAAAATTGGAAAGTAGGCGTTCTGATGCCCAGTATCTTTAAACATCTTGTCTAACACATCGCGCATCTTTTCCCAGATGGCAAACCCGTATGGCTTTATCACCATGCACCCGCGTACTGCCGAATTCTCGGCTAACCCAGCGTTTTGAACAATGTCGATGTACCATTGAGAATAATTTTCTGCTCTCGAAGTGATTTTGCTCCCCATTTTGGTATGATATTTGGTTTTATTTCGCGAAACAAAAGTAACAATAAAATTTCGGAGGAAATTAATATGAAACGGACAATCTTTTTTTCAGTTTTTGCGGCAATAGTCCTCATGTTCTCCGGCTGTACCGTAAATCATTACACAGCAAACCCTTACGATGATGTGTATTTTTCCAAAAGCGATGCTGTGGCAAAAACAAGCAACACCGACGCGGTGGCTGGCAACAGCGATAATACATACGACAATTCGTCAACCAACGACGAAACGCAACCATCCGACAAAGTTTACTCGGATGAAAATTCCGGTTACGACAACACCGGAGGAAACAAATCAACAACCGAATCTTATATTGGAGACGATGGCTCATCGCATGTAACCAACAATTACTATGGCGACTATTACGACTACGAATACAGCACAAGGCTTCGTAGATTCTATAGCAGCTCGTACGGATACGACTACTACGATCCATACTACACTAATATGTACTGGTACACCAACGATCCTTATTATTATGGTGTGTCGGTTTATTCAACTTACTCATGGTGGTGGAGACCTTACCATCATAATCACTACTGGGGATGGTACAGCCCATATTACAGCCACTACGGATGGGGTTATCCTTCGTACGGTGGATACTGGGGACATAGCTACCCATACTACAGCAGCTACTATTGGGGATACAACAATGGTTACAACAATGGCTACTGGAATGGATATAACAATGGCTACTGGGATGGATACCACGATGGTTATTATGGAAACAGTGGTTACTACTACAATAGCTACGACTACAACTCCAACAATAATATCTACTACGGTCCACGCGATTACATAAGTGGCGCATCAACCAACCCTAGACCAACAAATGGTGGCACCCCACAAACCACTACTTCATTGAGTTTTGGCGATCGTTACGAGGCATTTGCCACTAATGAAACAGTAAACAACAACGGCATAAGTTCGGGAGCAAGTACTTCAAAATTCATCGACCGTCCAAATACAACTACTACAGCAACCAATAGCTCCACAACTGTTCGTCCTAATAATACTGGTGTAACAAGTAACAACAATACTACCACTGTTCGCCCAAATAATACTGGAACAACTACAAACAACAATGTTACTACCATTCGTCCGAACAATTCTAACACAACAGCTACCAACAGCAGCTCAACAACCGTGCGTCCTAACAATACAGGCACAACTACAACTACCACCAACAACAACTACGTTCGCCCAAACAACTCTACCAATACAGGAACGCCGAACAACACTACTATTAGACAGAACGACCCTACCAATAATAGTGGCTCAACCAACACAAACAGCAACAACACATATCAGCGCCCTGTTCAGCAGTACACATCGCCAAGCTACACAAAACCTCAATCGAGCAACGAATACAACAGCCCTAGCAACAATACTTACCAAAGGCCGAGTAATTCATCGAGTTATCAGAGCCCAAGTTCCTCGGGAACTACAACACGCCCAAGCAACGGCTCAAGCAACAACAACTCGGGAAGCACCTATTCGCGTCCAAGTAGCTCTAGCAGCAGTAGCTCTGGAAATTCTTACTCACGTCCAAGTAGCAGTTCAAGCTCATCTGGATCAAGCTACTCACGCCCAAGCGGTTCAAGCAGCAGCGGTTCAAGTTCTTCAGGATCGAGCTATTCACGTCCAAGCAGCAGCTCAAGTTCTTCAGGATCAAGTTCTACAAGATCGTCGGGCAGCTCTTCGTCGGGTAGTTCTTCATCGAGCAGTTCGTCAAGATCGTCGGGTAGTAGTTCAGGTGGTCGTCGCTAATTATTTCACTTTACAATCACGAAAAAATCGATGATATTATGAAAAAGATAATAATCATTTCGCTGGGTATGCTTTTGAGCATTGCAGCCCTCGGACAAAACGAAACAGATGCGCTCAGATACTCATTTCTAATGAACAGTGGAACAGCACGCTTTTCGGCAATGGGAGGATCGTTCTCGGCTCTTGGAGCAGACTTCTCGGTCTTAAGCACAAACCCTGCAGGAATTGGGATGTATAGAACCTCTGAAGTAATGTTCTCTCCTGGAATTTCATTTACTGGATCCACTTCAACCTACAATGGCAGTACAGGCGAAGATTCCAAAGCCGCCTTTACTATCCCAAACATGGGAATGGTGTTTACAGGCGACCTTTCGTCGAGTTCTGGAAAGCCCGAATGGAAAGCTGTGCAATTTGGATTTGGTGTAAACCGTATTGCCGATTTCAACAACAGTTATTTCATGCGTGGCGACAACACAAGCAACTCAATTCTCGACGTATATCAATATTATGCCGAAGGTCACAACTACGACAATCTGAATTCATTCGACACTGAACTGGCATGGAACACTTGGCTACTCGACACATTGGGCGGGCCTGCATCTTATACAACAGCCATAGATGGTGGGGTTATGCAACAAAAAAGCATCACAACGTCGGGTGGAATAAGCGAAATGGTTCTTTCGCTTGGTGGCAATTATAACGACAAATTCTATCTTGGAGCTACATTAGGTTTCCCATTTCTTCGCTACAACGAAGATGCATATTATAAAGAAACCGACAATGGAGATAGTCTATCTGGCTTTTCGTCGTTGGCAGTAAACGATGAAATTAATACTACAGGAGCTGGATTTAATTTCAAGTTGGGGATGATTTATCGAATTGCGGATTGGGTAAGAATTTCAGCCGCAATTCACACACCTACATTCTACGACATGCACGATACATACAGCCGTGTAATGCGCTCAGATATTGAAACAAACACATACGAAAGTCGTTCACCACAAGGGGTTTACGATTATCGACTTTCAACACCAATGCGCATGATGGGTGGATTAGCTTTTGTAATTGGCAAAAAAGGAGTTATAAGTGCCGAATACGAAATGGTTGACTACAGCCAAGCCAAACTGCGCACAACAGATCCACTTTACGACTTTTTCGACGCCAACGAAGCAATTTCGACCAACTATACCGTTGCCAACAATTTTAAAGTAGGAACAGAATGGATTCTTGCTCCTTTTGCAATTCGTGCAGGATATTCATATTATGGTTCGCCTTATGCTAACAGTCTCAACGACATGTCAACCCAAAATATCTCGGGTGGATTTGGAATTCGTGAAAACAATTACTATATCGATCTTACCTATGTCCACACAATGCGAAGCGAAGATTACTATTTGTATGATCCATCAGTAATCGGGGAACTAGGCATGACATTAAATCCGGTAAAATCGGACATCACACGCGGAAGCTTCATCATTACAATGGGAGTTAAGTTTGGCGATTAACAATTGAATTAAATTAAAAAGGGGCTTTAAAGCCCCTTTTTAATTTAATTCAAACTCTAGTTAGAAGTTTCAACCGTGTCTGCAATAGTTTCATCAACAATGATTCTACCACAATATTCACAAACAAGAATTTTTTTATGCATTCTGATTTCGAGTTGACGTTGAGGGGGAATTTTGCTAAAGCAACCACCACAAGCATTTCTTTCAATTTTAACAACGGCCAGACCGTTTCGAACGCTTTTGCGAATTCGTGTATAAGCAGTTAAATATCTTTCCTCAATAATTGCTTTAGCTTTGTCGGACTTAACCAATAAGATTTTTTCTTCTTTCTCAGTTTCAGCAATAATTTCGGAGAGTTCGCCATTTTTATCACGCAGATTCGATTCTTTAGCTTCGAGTTGGGCTTTCACCTCATCAATCATTTTATTTTTGGCATCGATTGCAACAGAGCCTTCGCGCAATTTTTTCTCGCGCAATTGGATTTCTAGCCCCTGAAACTCAACTTCTTTTGAAAGTGATTCGAATTCGCGATTATTGCGAACATTTTTTTGTTGCTGTTCGTATTTTTTAATCATTTCGCGACTGCGAGCAATTTCTTGATTGTATTCGGCAACAGCTTTTTCGAGCTCCGCAATTTCTGCCATATTGTTTTCGAGACGGGTAGAAAGGCCAGCAATTTCGTCTTCGAGGTCTTGCACCTCCAAAGGCAATTCGCCACGAATAATACGAATTTTATCAACCTGGGTATCGATTACTTGAAGTGAATACAAAGCCAAAAGCTTTTGACGCACAGTATTCTCGCCGATTTCGTCGGGTTTAACGATTTCAGTTTTTTCGACCATTACAGCCACATCGGAAGAAGAAGGAGTTTCAACAACTTTTTCGGAAGTTGCAGCTTTTTTCTTGTCGGTAGTTTTGGATTTGCTTACGGCCATAGCAAGTGTAATATTTTGATTATACTGTATTTACCCAGTTAGTCTCTGAATAAATAATTTGAGGTGCAAAATTAGGTAAAAAATCCGAAACAAGCGACATTAATGCACTTAAACTAAAAATTTCAGTTTCGAAATGACCAGCATCGAGCATTAGAATACGACCAGATGCTGCTTGGAAGTCGTGGTATTTAGCATCCGCAGTAATAAAGGCTTGAGCTCCTGAAGCAATTGCTTGCGAAAGAAAAGACGCTCCTGAACCTCCACAAACAGCCACCTTCGAAATTGTGTTTTCGGCAAAGTGGCTATATTTAAGTGATTTGACTTTCAAATCGTCTTTAATTTTTTGAAGAAAATCGTCAACCAACAAGGGTTTAGAAAGATTTCCAACTATTCCAAGACCAAAATGCGTCCAATTGTTTTCGAGAGGATAAATATCGTATGCAACCTCTTCGTATGGATGATGAGCAAGAAGAGCCGCAACAATATTGGATTGGCGCCAAACAGGGAAAACTGTTTCAATTCGTATTTCGGGCTCATGATGCAGCTCGCCCTGCTTTCCAACAAATGGATTGGTGCCATATCCTGCCTTGAATGTTCCATTGCCTTCCGAATTGAAAGAGCATGAATCGTAATTTCCAATATTACCTGCACCAGCAGCAAACAAAGCTTTTCGAACTGATTCGGCTTGCAATTTTGGACAAAAAGTGACCAGTTTCTTCAATTTTCCATCTTCTGGGATAAGGATTTGCGTATCGACTAGTCCAATAGCACGAGCAAGGGCAGCATTTACCCCAAAAGGAGATTTATCGAAATTGGTGTGCATAGAATAAATGGCAATTTCGTGTTGAATGCACTTTTGTATAATTATTCCACTAGTGGTTGCAATATTGATATTTTTCAAGCCTCCAAAAATAAATGGATGATGACTGATTATCAAGTTGCATTTCGAAGACATGGCTTTTTCAACAACATCTTCGGTAATGTCGAGCGAATAAAGAATTCCAACTATTTCAGATTGAACGTTTCCGATTTGCAGCCCACAGTTATCATACGATTCCTGGAGTTGAGGTGGAACAACATTTTCGAGATGGGTAACAATTTCATGAAGTGTCATAAATCAATAATTAACGTGCGTTTAATACGGGTATAAAAATAATGATTATCTTTGAAACAAATTTGAAAGAGATGAAAAAAATTCTATTATTGGCCGCATTGACCGTATTTGCTTACGGCACCGGCATCGGACAAGTGTTTTACAGTGGATTTGAGACATGGAATAGTCCTCACAAACCAGCAAATTGGTTTGGCGTAGCAACCAGTATTGATTCTAACAATGTAAACCAGTACACAAGCACTCCACCAGAAGGCTCTTACGCTGTTAAGTTGACAAACAACACAACATCACATAAAAGACTATCGACAACAGCAGTTAGTGTAACAGCAGGAGAAGCGTACCTTGTGAGCTTTTATGCAAAAGGGAATGGTTCAATTCGCTCGGGAATGTACAGAGGTTCAACTGGTTCATATGCTACCTATTCTGCATATGATTCTATTAACTCAGCAACATGGGTAAAAATAGAGCAGACTGTAATAAGTGACACAACATCTTCAGCAGCTGAGTTTATCCTATCGTTTAGAAACACTCAAACAGCAAACGAAGACTTACAAATTGACTCGGTATTTATTGTAATTGGATTGGTTAGCAGTTTATCAATTTATGATATACAATACACAACCGACCCAACTGGCAACAGCCCTGAAATTGGGAATGCTATTAATACAGGTGGAATTGTAAGTGCCACCAAATCGGGAGCATATTGGATTCAAAACGGATCAGGCTCATGGAGTGGCATTTATGTTTACGATGCAAATAATAGCCCTGCTATTGGAGATAGTGTTACATTTACGGCAGTAGTTGAGGAATACTACAATCTAACTGAATTAAAATCTATAAGCAACTACGTTAAAGTAAGTTCTGGAAACACGGTTTACTCAACCAGTGTTAATCTTCCTGACGCTCCTGAAGAAATGTATGAAGGCGTTTTGGTTAAAGTTAGCAATGCAGAATGCATTACGGGCCTTGACACCTATATGGAATGGACAGTTGGCGATGGCTTAAACACCCTTACAGTTGGCGACCTTATTTATGCCTACACACCAACAATTGGAACAAACTACGATATTACTGGAGTTATGGATTACAGTTATAGCGAAAGAAAAATACAACCTCGCACTGTTGCCGACATAACTATTCATAATGCTATTGGCGAATTTGAAATCAATGCTAGTGTTTATCCTAATCCAACATCGGACAACGTGAATATTTCGGCCAACGCCGAAGGAACAATTCGCATTGCTGATGTTACCGGACGTATTGTTTTCGAAGCAGAATTCAACCAAAATGCAGTTGTAAGCACAAAATCGTTTAACAGCGGTGTTTACTCTGTTATTATCAACGGAACCGATGGTACATTTGCTACCACAACCCTGTTGGTGAACTAAATCAATTTATTTTCTAAGCGCCGTATAGGAAACTGTACGGCGTTTTTTTTATTGTGGTGCAAGCGAAATTTCAATTCCAACTAGACCTTGATAAATATCGATAGGCATATTGTGAGTAAAATTGAGAACCCATTTACCTTTTTCGGCAAAACGAATAGACTTATACACACTGAAAGGCAATTCGATATAGTCTTTCATTTGCGTTCCATTTCTATCGCCACCATTGGTTGTAACAGGAATACTTATTTTATTAAAGCGGGAAGATCCAGAAGGAGTAAGCAACACAACACTCATATTCAAAGAAGAAAACGAAAATGCTTTTGTGTAACGCAAATTTGCAGTTATGTTGCAAACTTGTGCTGTATCTGCCACATCGAACGAAAAGCTAATCGTTTTTCCAATTGGCCAAGCATTGTTTTCGAATCCTTGATAATAATGTTGCTGCGACATATTGTTCGCTCCGCAGGCCGAAAATAGAATCAGCACTGCTAATATTACGTAGTGTTTCATTTTATTCTGCATTTATTCTTTCAAGCAACGACAAAGCAATAGCAGCCATAGTTGAACAACCAGTAAGTAGAGCGTTTTCGTCGAGACTGAAAGTAGCTGTATGCAAATTTGTTAATGGGCCATCGTTGCCAATACCAAGCCGATAGTAAACCCCTGGAACCTGTTGCGAAAAATACGAAAAATCTTCGGCAGTCATTCGCAAAGGTAAATCTTCAACATTTTTAGAGCCAAGAAATTCTACAGCTGCCTCGCGAGCGATGTCGGTAGTTTTCTCGTCGTTATACACATACGGATAGCCATGATTAATTCGAACCTCACAAGTTGCACCAAAGCTCGATGCAATCCCATTAGAAATATCTTGTATAAGGTTATGAGCTTTTCTTCTCCAGAGTTCGTCGAAGGTTCGAAGTGTACCTTCTAAAACAACTTTATCGGGAATGATATTGGTTCGTCCATCGGCAACGAATCTCCCGAACGATAGAACTGTAGGGACAGCCGGATTTGCAAAACGACTTGAGATTTGCTGCAGAGCAATGAGAATATGCGCAGCAACCACAACAGGGTCGATATTTAACTCAGGCGTAGCACCATGGCCACCTTTTCCAGCAACAGTGAGAAAAATCTCGTCGGTCGAAGCCATATATTGGCCGCTTTTCATACCAACTTTTCCCACACTGAGTTGGGGCAAAACATGCTGACCAACAATTGCGTCCACCCTTGGATTATCGAGCACGCCAGCTTCAATCATTTTAATGGCACCACCAGGGAATACCTCTTCGGAAGGTTGAAACAACAATTTAAAAGAGCCTTCGAAACTATCGATAAGCGAATTGAGGATGAATGCAGTTCCGAGCAACGATGCCATGTGAGCGTCGTGTCCACAAGCATGCATCACACCTTGATTAAGGCTTCGGTATTCTACTTTATTTTCTTCGAGAATAGGAAGAGCATCCATATCGGCACGAAGAGCAACACATTTTCCATTGGTTGAGCTCTGAATGAGTGCAACAATGCCTGTACCGGCTACATTAATTTTGTGATTGATATTCCACTCAGTAAGCTTTGAAGAAATATATCGAGCTGTTTCAAATTCGAGATTTGACAATTCGGGGTTGGCATGCAAATGACGACGAATCCCAACTAATTCAGGAAATATTTCGTTTGCCTTTGCTTTAATTTGCTGTTGTAGATTCATATTAAAAATCGAGACTGAATGACAATACATATCGTGGTTTCGACACTTTCAATTCTTCAATACCCCACGCTACATCTAAGCGCACAAAATATCCCATTAAAGTAGTTCGAAGTCCAGCTCCGAGACCACCGACCAGCGGATTTCGAGGTTCTTTGACAATGACTAAAATTGGCTTTTGATAATATGTATGCGGAATCATCACATTATCTTCGGAATAAGGGTTTAGTCCGAGCCAAGCCGAGCCAATGTCGCCAAATCCGACAATCTGAAAATTATTAATAAATGCAGATTTAATGGGTCTATTGAGAATGTAGCGAAACAGAGGCATACGAAGTTCGCTGTTGATAACCGCAAATGAATTTCCGTTTCTTACATTTTGCGGAAATCCGCGCATATTGGTTGCCAAAGTCTGAAATGCAAAATTCATACTTTCATCGACAGGCTGATTGTAGTTGAACGAAGGGAAAAATACCTTGTCGGTTCCACCAAGGAAATACAATAATCTAGTTGAACCAAACGAAGTACCAAAAGCAATGCGGTTTGCCCAAATAAAAGTACGATGAATACGAGTGTAGTGTCGAAAATCGAAACCAGCTGTTATAAGATTGAGCTTGTTGTTGTTGATTCCTTGATAGTATTCGGAAAAAATCTTGTAGCGAAGACCAAAAAAGATATTTTTCATGGGAGATCGAGCATTGTCGAATACCAATTCCAATCGCGAGCCAGCCCAAAAACTATTCACATCGGGGTGTTCTAAATTGTAATCGTTTACACTTTTAAACACCTGGTTGTCGTATTTCAGAACAGCAGTTGCTTTAAGTGCTAGCACTGGCGAAAATGGCCAGCTGAAAATATAATTGAAATCTTGAAGATGGTGCTTGATATATTCGTTTTCGGTAACGACATCGTACGACATTCGATGAAAAATCATTTGCCTATCGAGACGCTTCGACATATCTTCGTAACTTAAAAAATACTCGTTGTTGTCGAGATTCAATGCAAGCTTTACCCCTCCAACAATACGTTTGTCTTCGAGTAAATCGGATGCTCCCAACTGAAAAAATGCATTATTGCCCGAATTGCCATAAATGGGACCAAGTCCATTGTATGGCTGGTATGTAGTGTTCAGAAAGGAAAAATCGAGTTGTGATACCAATTTGTCGATACCATATTCCACATCGTAGTTTTGCTGCTTGGGAAGCACAAATTTGAATGCTGGCAAAGTATCTTTAACGAGCGGATTTGATTTGGGTTTAGACGTGTTGGAAGGCTTACTTGTTACTACAGAGAATTTGTAGTTGTACACATTTACACCCGAGGAGTCGGAGTTTGGTTTCACATAGCCTTGCTTGTAAGTTGTATTGTCTTTCGATTTGGGCAAAACGTCTTTTTTTTCTGCTGCAGTGCTGCGTGTAATATTTCGCTCGGAAGCCCATGAAGTTGGCTTTCCCCAAGCATCTGACACATCGGTTTGGTACAAATTCTTATCGAGCACCACTATTTGCGATTTATTTCCAACAGTGAACACCATTGTTCCCAATGAAGAATTGCGATAGAATTCCATTTCGCGAACACCCGTATTAAAGTTGGTTGCAGCCGACATTGTAGTAAAATAGCGATAATGCACAGTGGTATCGACATAAGCAATAGCACTATCGAAATGCCCAATCATTTGGTTTTGTATTCCATTTTCGTCGCTGAGCCAAGTAAATTCATTTCCATTGGCTGGCATTGGCGAAATTTCGGACGCATAAGGAGTTTTGGTTATTCGGCGCAAAGCGAGGCTTTTCGATTTGGTATCGTAGGCAAAAAGGTCGTAATACGCTTGCTTTTCAACCGTATCGGAATAATCAATTAGATAGGTTTCTTTTTCTTGCTGAATTGTGTCGGATATTCTATTGGACGAAAATGCAATCAGGTTGTTGTCGATGAAACGCGGAGTGAGATCGTCGTATATATCGTAAGTAACACGGGTAAACGACTTGCTACCGGGGTAGAAAAGAAATATATCGGAATACCCATTCACCACAGCCGACATCGCCAAAACTGACCCATCGGGCGAATAGGCCATATCGAGCACTTTATTGAGGTTGTCGATATAAATATCTTCGCGTGTTTTGTCTTCGAGATTATATAAATAAAGAACTCGCCGTCCTTTTTTCTCAACCACCCAAGCAAACAAGCCCGATGTTGGATGCCAAGCAGTTACTGGGAAGCTCATATCGGCAATATCGTCCATTTTGGTTCCTAAACGATACAACTTCTTTTTCTTTCCGCTATTGCGGTCGAGTAGAAACAATTTTTTCTTATTCACTTTATCGAATGCATAGCTCAAATAGCGTTCGTCGGGGCTAACTTTGGCTTGGTAATAAAAATTCTTCTTCTTGATTTTTACCGACGTGTTGCTTTCGGGAGCATTGTTTCGCCCAGCTACATCGTTGGTATAGAGAGCAAAATAATAGTTGTACCATTCCGAAATAAGATTTTTAAAAGAAACCCCAAGAACGAATAAAAATCCACTTTCAACATTTCGAGATACTTTGGTCATGTAGATTACATTGGGAATAACCGAAGCACCATAGCGATCGACAACATATTTCCAAACAGCATGCCCAGCTAAGTTAGCATCGGCACCTTCGAGATGATTGAACTTTTTGAAATTCCTATTCAGAATACCATCACGGAAGCGTTCGTCGAGGCTTGTACTCCAATCTTGCGACAAATACGACACCAATCCATTAATATACCAATCGGGCAAAGCCATCAAAGTAGAATTCTTGATATTAGAAACAAGTTGCTCGCCATAGAGCATATAGTTGATTATCACCCGTGCAATACCAGCACGAATTTGTTTTTCTAAATTGATATAGCTCCCATCGAAATAAAGAAAAACCTTGTTGTCAACCACATTGGTAACACCACCTGTATTGTAAAGCACTTCGTTGTCGAGTCCAATGTTCGACGACTTCATTTCACTTAGTGTATTAAAAACAATAAAATGAATTTTACTTTCGGGCTTGTAGTTTAGCTTTTGCGAAATCTCTTCCAATGCAGTATATGCATACTTGGCTGCATTGATTGTAATTTTGCGACCTTCCTGATAAAAGATAAAATCGAAAGCTTCGAAGCGGAACTGACTCCAAATTCTTTCGTCGTTGTATTGAATTCGATTTTTTCCAAAAGTCATCTGGCTGCCGCTATAGAACTGAGCACTGACATTTTGCGACAGCATAAATGCCGGCAACCAAATAAGCAGCCATATCCATTTTTGTTTCATCATATAAATGCCGTTCATTCAAACGGGCTGGTAAAATTACGAATTTTTGTTGGTTTTATTGTGTTTTGCTTGTTCAAAATCATTCAAAGCAATTATTATCTTTGCCCAAACGAAAGGGTATGAGTCGCAGTGAACAATCAAGACGAGAGTATATTGCACGGATCAACCGTGTTATGGATTATACAGATAATCACTTACAAGACAATATTGATTTGAATGTTTTGGCTTCGGTGGCTGGGTTCTCGCCTTTTCATTTTCACCAGATTTTTTCGGCCATGATAGGGGAGCCGATTAATGCCTACGTTAGAAGAATTAGAGCTGAAAAGGCTGCACGGATGCTATTAAATTATCCTGACATGCCAGTTTCGAAAGTGTCTGATCTATGTGGTTACACTTCGATGCCCGTATTTTGTCGTACGTTCAGAGAGGTTTTTTCTGTCAGCGCTGTCGATTTTAGAATGATTAAAGGCGATGAATTGAGCAAGATTCGTCAATCGTTGAGCAAGGAAGGTCAACTGAGCCAGAAAACTGATGCCGACCTTTGCTTCGTCAAATCAAACGAAGAAAGGAAAATCTCTATGAAAACAAACATTGAAGTGAAAGAAATGCCGGCGTTAAAGTTGCTTTATGTGCGACATACCGGCGCATTTGATCAAATTGGTGCAGCGTATGGAAAGTTGATGCAGTGGGCAGGCCCACGCGGGCTGTTGCAATCTCAAATTTCAAAACGGCCACTGTGTATCACGATGACCCTTCGGTGACGAGTATGGAAAACTTGCGACAAAGTGCCTGTATTACCATCGACAACGATGTGAAAGCAGAAGGCGAAATTGGGCGCATAGATTTGCCTTCGGGGATGCATGCGGCTGGGCGCTTCGAAATTGCAGCTACAGGGTTTACGGAAGCTTGGAATACCATGTGTCTGTGGCTTACCGAAAGTGGCTTTCAACCTAGCGAAGGGTTGCCATACGAATTATACTACAACAATCACCTCGAGCATCCAGAAAAGAAATTCATTCTTGACATTTGCATTCCAGTAAAACAGTTGTAGGAGCTTGATTTATAATCAAATGAACGTTTCATTCAGCCATTTACTAACGAGACGTTTATTTTTTCAATTCCTCTATTCTGTTTTTCAAATCGGACTGAAAGCTGCGTGAGACTGGCACCTGAAAGTCGAGAACCCCAGTGATTATTTGATATCCTCTTGAGTTTCCAAGAATCCGATTGATGTAGCTGATGTTTATCAGAAATGATTTGTGACATCGGATGAAGTGCTTGTCGGGCAAAAGAATTTCCTCCACTTTTTTGATGGGAATGAGTATGAGACTTGTTTTTAAAAGTCTGTTTTCCTGAATAAAAAATTTGCAATAGTTGCCATGAGCCTGTACTCCAACAAGTGTGTCGGCTCTGAATGTGATTGAATCTTTTGTTTTTGTTGAAAACACTGTAATGGAACCTTCGCTGGATTCCTGTCGAAGTGTTTTTAAGTTTTGCGTCATTTGCGATGCACGCACAGCCATGCGTTTGATGATGTATCCTTCGATGATGGTTAATGAAAGAAAGAATGGCAAAATGATGGAAGCCAAAACCACCATGACGATGGAAATGATTTGCGAGGCAGGAAGTAGAATGAGTTGCAGTCCTGTTGCGTTGAAGTATAAAGAGATAGACAATAAAAGAAAGGCAATACAGCCGAAAAGCACTACCTGAAATGTCGATGTAGCTTTGCGTAAATTGGGCAGTAGGCGAAAGACGATAATGTATGCAATAACTACAGCTAGCAATCCGAGCACGCCAGGCAGAGCCAACCAACCATTTTTGAATTCAAATGAAGTTTGGCTGGATACACCAGGGGTTCGGAAAACAATGAAAAACAAAACGAGATAAATGGCAGAGAGTGCAGCTGTGATCCACTTTTCGTTCTGACTTAGGTTTGAATAATAGTCGCGAACCAGTTCAACTTTACGACCGAGTTTTTTGCGGCTACCAACAGAAACGCTTATGAGTAATACAGCAGAAAAAACCAAGAAATATGTCAGGTTTCGTTGTTTGTTTTTTTCTTCGGTGATTCGTTTCTCGTTTTCTTCAAGTAAGTTGATTTCCTTCAGCATCATGTCGGCGCGAACCCTATATTCGAACATAACAACGTTATTCATTCCTGAGACTTGGCTCAGAGAATCTCTAAGATTCGAAAGAATTAGGTGATAATTCAGGGCTTTCTGATAGTTACCTTTTCGTTGCTCAATTTCGAATAAAGCTTCATAAATACCTGTGAGAATTACGGTTTTTTTCAGCGTTTCATTCCACTCGAGCATTGGAATAAGAAGGGTTTCGGCTTCGTGATCTCGGCTTTGCCGCATTTGACAACTTGCCTCGAAAAGCATGGATGATAAAACAATCTCGAGTGTGTTGTTTTGATTGGCCAATAGCCTAACTTTCTGATAATGAAAAATGGCAGAATCGGGCATCGAAAATTCCTCGTAAATAGAGGCGATATCGTAGTGCACAATCATGAGATTTGCGCTATCGTTGGTAGAAAGATAAAAGGACTCGGCTGATTTTGCTGAAGCAATTGCTTCCGTTTTTTTTCCAAGACCCGCGTATGCAATCCCAATGTAAGTGTTGCAAAGCGCAACAATGTCACTTCTTTGCTTGTTTTGCCCCATTTGTTTGGCTCTTTCGAAATAGCTTAGTGCATTTTCATATTGCTTTGAATTGGTAAAACTCAGCCCAATATTATTGGTGCAGGTGATCACAGCATCGGTATTGTTTTCGGCAGTAAAAATCTTTGCAGCTTGAGAATAACAACGAATGGACTGTTTATAGCTTTGCAATTTAAATAGTGAGTTGCCCAAGTCAACCAAAAGCCAAGGTGAAGAATGACCAAAAGGTGCAGTTGTACCTTCCATTTGATCAAATTCGTTGATGGCGAGATAATAGTATTCAGCAGCTTTATCGAACACGCCAAGTGAATCGAACGTTTTTCCAAGCACTTTCAGCATTTTGGCGTATAGGGCTTTGTTGTTGGCTTCGCGAGCCAAAAGCAGAATACTATTCTGTTTCTCAATAATGCTGTCAGCAGCATTGAGGGTGTCGAGTGTCGGATAACTCAAAGCGCCATTGAAAGACGAGCTGTTGGCCTCGGCCGAAAAACAATTGCTGTATGCCATCGAAAGCAAACAGAGACAGAGAATCAGGGTGTTTTTTGTCATCTTTGTTGTACGAAAAGTTGTTATGATACAACAAAAATAACAAATTCGATGCTATTGCACAAACTTTTGACTGCGTTGAATGTTGTCGCTTTGAATGTTGAGGAGATAAACGCCAGATTTATAAAACGGAATGGAAATAATTTGTTCGCCAACACCAAACCAAGCTGTGTTTTGATACACCATTTGCCCAATGGAATTGAAAATCTCGATGTCGAATAATCCTTCGGACGAAATCGTGACATTGATTTCTGTGCCATTGTTATTCGTTGCAGAAATGCTATTAATGCTGAATTCATCTTCTTCGTTCATGCAGAAGGCGCTTTTCAAGGAAAGTTGAACAGTCGTTCCATCAAAGTCGGTTTGCGACAAGCGGTAATATTTCATGGCAGTTCCTTGGGTTTCATCGAGGAAGGAATACTCGGTTACACTATTGCTGTTGCCAGAAGCGGCAATGGTGGCGAGGACGCTAAAATTCTGATTGTCATCTGACTTTTCAATGGTGAAAAAATTATTGTTTGTTTCGGAAGCCGTTTGCCATGATAACAGTACAGATTCATGAATGCATGTTGCCTCGAAATCGATTAATGTCACAGGCAAAGTGAGCATGCTTACCAATACTGAATCGGCTCCTGTACACCCATTGGCATCGGTGGCTGTAAGTATGTAGTATCCGTTTGAGTTTGGATACACTGTTGGATTAAGTGTGTTGGTGATGTTTCCAGGTGTCCATACATAAGTGAGCAAGGGTGTGGTGGGATTTGAAAAATAGATGGACCACTCCTCCAGGTATTGCGTCCATGGCACGCCAGTATTGCTTATGTCGCCAACAATGAGATTCCATGTGCCATTGGGAGTTGCACAATTATCGATTGTCGGCCAAATCCAGCCAGCAGTTGAAGCCCATTGGTCGGTGTATGGATTTGCCGAAGTGGTTAACGATAGCAGGTTGATGGTTGAATAAGGTGTAAAGCAAGTGTTGGTGAACCTGCCATTTAAACCTCCAGAAGGATTGGTATTGGTATATGCTCCTTTGAAAATTCCGACAATGTTTCCACAGGGTGTTTCTAAATAAATTCGGCTTTCCATTGGTGCTCTGGTAATATTGGCTGAAATGCGGATGCTGTCGATGCGCCAGCCTGAAAGCAAGCCAGAGACGTTGATGCTCGACACCGTTGCATCTAGATCACCCGTTCCAGTCCAAGTGGAGGCAACTCCACCATCAATAACCTGATAATCGGTTGTGTTGGTGAAGGCAGAAGTGATAAAATTGTTGGGTGGAAATATATTTGTGGTTCCATTGAGCGTTAATGAATCGCCTGGATTAAGAATAGGCGCAAGATTTGTGATTTGTACGTCGACTTCATATATTTCAATGGTATGAGTTTGAGTTCCCAGCACGTTGCCTGAGCCATCGTAAATGGTCAGTGTGACATTGTAAATACCAGGTGAGTTATACACATGTGTTGGATTTTGAAGTGTGGAGGTGTTTCCATCGCCGAAATCCCAAAGCCAAGATGCAATTGCAGTATTAGAGACGCTGATGTCGGTAAACTGAGTAGCACTTCCGCTACAACCGTTGTTGTAGATGAAATCGGCAAAACGAACCAAGCAAAATGTTTGAAGATTATTTTGAGAACCTGTTGAAGCACCAAGACCCCAATACACCATTGGATTGCCGCCAAAAACTATATTGACAATGTCGTAAGTAACCGATATGTACTGCGTTCCATCGAGATAGACTTCAAGTATTTTGGTGACAGGATTCCATGTAATGCGTACTAAATGAAAGGCACAGTCTTCAATATTTGCTAGACTCACAGGAGCGGCAATCTGATTGGCAAGGACAATGGCGCCCCCAACATAGGCGTTTGTTGCGTGTAGATTATACCCATTTGTGTGAACCGACACATGGTCAGCTACAGGGTCTGTTGTCCCACTTTGATTTGCATCGGCACTGTTTATAGGAATGGGGCCGTTGTTATAAGTGTCAAACACTACTCCAAGTGACGTTCCGATACCGGCATAGCCGCAACTGGTGCCTACTGCCGACACCAAAGTGTTTGAAGGCTGAAAGATAAAAGATAAGCCATCAGCGCCACCATCATTACAGCCAAAGTTAACACTGAGAGTGATGTCAAACGGATAGTTGAGATTGATTTGCGTTTCGTTCCAAAGGGATCCGGCTTGCGAGTTTACTGCAGGTGTAAGGGTGTAGCAATTGGGTCCTGTTTGAAATGTACTTCCAACCATGTTATACTGAGCATTAAGTTGACTGACAAATGAATACATGACGAATAGGGCAAATACGGCAAAAATTCTCTTCATTTTATTTAGGGTTTTATTTTACAAAATAGCGGCTTTCGTGGCCGTATGGACTTTTTATGTTCAACAGAAACACTCCGTTTTTTTCAAAAGGAATGTTGATAATTTGCATGCCTGCAAACAGGTGAACCGAGGAGAAGAATTGAATTTGGCCGATTTCATTGAAAATAGAAAATAAATACTCGCCTTCCAATTTCGTAGATACACCCACTTCAAGCACGCCATCGTCTTTCACACGAATGGATGTGATTGAAAGTTTTTCGGAAATATTGTTGCAGTCGGACTGAATGGTGCCGAGTACGGTTGATTTTCCATCAAAATCGGTTTGCGATAGCTTGTAATATGCTAATCCGCAAGTGGACTCTTCATCCTCAAATTGATACTCATTGATGCCTGAGCTATTGCCAACTGCAGCAATCGTTGCCAGAGGATTGTAGGTGATGCCATCCACTGTTTTTTCAATCGTGAAATAGTGATTGTTGATTTCTGATGCTGTTTGCCAGTGGAGTAGTCGATGATCGTTGTAGCATTCGACCGAAAAGTTCAGCAGATTTACCGGAAGTGGCATGTTGACAGGGCAAATGTAGTGTTCGTTAGTGGCAGCACCAGTGGCAGCTGTAAAGCCCCAAAAAACATTGGGATTTCCACCAAATACGGTATTCACAAAATCCTCATGACATGTGAGTGCCAGATTTCCATCGAAATACACATTCAAGTTCATGGTCACTGGATTCCAAGTGACACGAAGCAATCGCAAAACGCCATCATCCACATTGGCTCCTCCAGGCAATGCTTGCACAGGGCCGAAGGCTGGTGTTTGAGGCAAATGTGGCCAAGTGGATGGTTTTGTGGGATCATCCACGAGATATCCGTCGGTTTCAACAGCAATGTGGTCATAGGCTGGGTCGTCGTTGAGGGCACCACCGTCATTGTCATAGGTATCAATTTCAACAATCAATGAGTTGGCGATTCCTCCTGCTCCTTTTTGAGCGCCATCGAGTCCGCAGGCTGAAATTCCCAAAGGTGAATTCTGAAAGGTCAGTGTAATACCATCAGAGCCTAGTCCATTTTCATTACCAAGATAAACATCGCATTCATAGTCGAAGGGATTGCTAAACGAAATGGGAACTCGTGCCCAGGTGCAACCGGCCGAGTATTGTGTTGAAGCAGGAGTGAGCTGCACACAGTTGGCACCATAGGGCGTGGACGATGTGGCGGTTCCATAGGTGCAGTAATTCGGGTTGGCCGAAGTGCCCGTGGTGAAAGAGTAAATGGTGGTTCCTGTTGCAGTCCCAAAGTTGTTGCGTGACACCACTTTGTAATAATAGGTTGTGTTATCAGCAAGTGCAGTAGGTACAACATAAAACAAATTTGTAGTGTTGCTGAGAAAAGGTGGTGAGCTGATGGTCCCAAAATAAATATCGTATGATGTAGCCATGTTGCATCCAGTAAAGGGAGGAGCCGTATAACTGAGTATCACCCCACAGGGGTCAATGCCAGTAGAGCCGTTTGCGGGAGTCGGCGGAAAACTAATTGTGGAATTTGAAACTCCTGTTGGGCTACAACAGCTTACATCGAAATCGTATACAGTTGATGAAATACTGTTGTTTAATGTGAGTAAAATAAAATAGTCCGTTCCAGTCATTGTGGGGAAGGTCACGTTTTGACTTGCTCCAGATACACAATTGAAATTTCCACATGTGCCACTGTATACCCGAAAACAATAATTCGCATTTGTGGAAGTGAGTGAAATAACATTGCTGTCGCCAGGGTACTTAAACCATAAGCCCGGTGAGACAGGTGAGGTGGTGTTGATGGAGCCGCAATTGGTTTGATTATCGGTGGTGCTGGTGACAATTTCCGGTCCAATGAATCCTTGATAATTCCCTCCGCAGGCAATCAGTGTTGGTGAAGTGCATAAATCATTTTCGCAGTATCCAATCATTGTTTTGGCCGAAAGCACCGTAGCACTGTTCGTGTTTTTAAATTCTCTGATGTAATATGTCCCTGGAGTCAGGTTTAAGGTGATTCGTTCGGTGTCGAGAACCATGCTGGCGGGAAGATTATTCACGCAGGCAATTTCGGACAAGCTGCCGCAGGTGCCTGACAATACTTGGAATGCAAGGTCGAGCGGCACTGTGGTCGAAGACAACTTTTTTACAGCAATAACCACTTTGGCATTGGTGGTAATGGTGAAGCGAAACCAAGCTTCGCGGTAAATGGTACCACATGAGGGCAAAGGCAACATGCCGGTGGCTGCATAATTGATATTGGTGTTGACTACTTGATCAAAATATGCCGGAGCCACAAGTCCGCCCACGGGACCAACTTGTTTTGGTGAGGCACAAGTGCCTTGCCCTAAAGCTTGCCGTAAAATTACGGTTACAAAAACCAATACCAGAATGAAATATAATCGCAAAAATGTTTTGAATTTCATAATCATGGGGTTTGAATGAAGTTTCGATATGCAAATATATCTTCACCTGCACGTGAATATAATGAAATGAATGACCAGTGTGAATTCCAATGACAAAAAGCCAAGAGTTGACCACTGTGTAAAAGACATAAAAACAGTAAGATAATGTATCGTTACGTCATCCGAATTCGATTGCAAGCCAAAAGTATTCGCGAAGGGTATTTGGCAAATAATTTCAGGCAAATCACTTTCAGGCGTGGAAATTGTTTAATTTTGAAATCGCTGAAGTATCAATTCACTCGGTCATGAGAAATTTTGTCGCAGTTATTTTGCTTTTTTGTTTTGCGGGAGTGTATGCCCAGCCAGGCCCAGCTTTTACATTTAAAGGTGAGATTAAAAATTTTCCACGACCCGGCATGGTCTATCTTTTATCGGTTGAAGGTTTAGGATATAATGTGGTCGACAGCATGTATTCGAAGGAAGGTCGCATTCTTTTTATCTCCGACACCATGCCACTAACCGGTCAGTATTCGCTTTTTTGGGCCGACGATAATTTCCTGAATTTTGTTTTTCATCAAGAAAGCTATATCCAGTTCAGCGCTGACCATCTTGATCTGGGTTACAATGTTGACATTTTGGCTTCGCGTGAAAATGAAGTTTACTATTATTTGTAGCGCTACGAAGTTGAAATCGACAGCTTGTCGCAACTGGGCGACCAGTATTATGAGCAAGGCAAAGGTGAATTACTTTCGCAACTGAAAAGAACCATTGGATTTAAGGTGTTGCAACTTCAGCACGATGTTGATTCAATCGAAAAAGCTTTTTCTGGACTTTTAGTATAAAAATTTATAAGAGCAGCATTCCTCCTGATTTCGACGCCTATGCTGAAGCAAATCCTGAACATGGATACAGATCGGAATATGATTTTCTGAAACGACATTATTTTTGACGACATCGACAAAAAGGATAGTTGCTTGGTGCGTACTCGAGTACTTTTTGATGCCTGTAGCTTTTATCTACAAAATTTGGTGGATGACCAAAAGCCTGAAACGTACAGCAAGGCCTGTGATTTTATTGTGAGCCGTTTTTCGTGGAACAATGCTCAATATGAATATATCCTGAACCTTTTACTCAACACGTTTGAGAACGAAAGATTTGAAGAGGTTTATCTTCATCTTTTTGACTTTTATATGAACAGCGCTTCGTGCGAAGGAGCAATTCCAAATGAACAGGAACGCAAAGCCTTGGCAATTCGCAATTTGAAGAAAGGGTCGCCTGCAAAAAAAGATGGAGTTGCGGTCGATTCGTATTTGTATTTACCACTTACTTTGACCGATGCAGGTGGTTGGTTCGATGTAAGTAGCAACAAAATAGGGTATGCCGAACAAAAAAATCAGGGATTTACGAAATTAAAAGCACTTTTAATGGTTGGCGTAGTTGTGATTATTTACCTCGAAATGTTTGTTTGGTAGCCAACTTACTGCTTCAAGTAAGGAACTTGTTTTTCGACAATTTCAAATTTCCTAATACTCCTTACAGCATATATGCTTTTGATTCTAACTGCATCGATGTAAATCATTGCCATTGTTTTTTTTCTATATACGTTCATAAGCATGAGGCTGTATGTATTTGATTTGGAGTTGCAAACACAATTTCCATCAACAGAAATGCGGTTCATCAACGAATCGCATACTACCCCATCCCAAAGAAATTCATCAGCAATTTTGCTGCTGTTGGTGAAACCAGCTTTAATCCATGTTGTGTTTGGATTTTCCACAACACCCATTTTGCCTCCCAAAGCAATATAACCAATCAAACCATGATTTCGGACCACTGGGTTTGCCTCGCTTAAATTTTCGGTCATTCCGTTATAAATCATGTCGCCTTCCGATCCCGCTGCAATAAACCAGCCCCAACAATCGGTGCTATCTGGAATGCTAAAATGAATTACTGCACGGTTGTCTTTTGCTTTTTTGCCAAGATCGACATGCTGCATTGCAATCATGGTCGCTATTGTGTCAATTCGGTCGAGCACAGTATCGTTTTCGGTGTACCAAGCTGTGTCGGGCACTGTTTTCCAATAAACAGTGGTATTAAAATCTTTTGTTTCATTCGATGCGGGATAGCGAAGCACTTTGATATGTCCAAAACGCTTACCTGCCAAAAAACCAGTTTGATAAAGGTCGAAGAAATATATTCCCTGATGCGCAATATTGATGGTCTTCTTTTCAATTTTACTTGTATTGATTTCTTTAAAGATATCGCCACCCTCGTATTCGGCAAAAGTAAAACTACGCAGACTTGAACTATCGTAAACAGAAAGTTCAAATTCAATTTTGTCGCCTTCGGCCAATCCAAACCACAACATTTCACTACTGCTATTGCGAATTCGGAATTCCATGTCGGCTAATACAATATGCTTTTGAGCTTTAAGTTGACTGCTCATCAGCAGTAAAAAGAGCAATAATATATGGTGTTTCATACTCAGATTATTTGTTTAGAATAGTATTAGAAAGCTAAAGTCCACAATATCTTGAAAATATGACAAGCATTATTTGGATTTGTGATAAATTAGAACCCCAATTCTATAAAAAGTTTATCTTTGTTGCTTTGTATTTAAAAGAAATCTATGAATCAACAGGAAGCTTTTGAAAACAGACTTACATCGTTGCGCGACACCGAAGAAAATGCGGTGCAGAAGCAACACCAGAAAGGTAAACTTACCGCCCGTGAGCGATTGAATATTCTCTTCGACGAAGGGACTTTCTTCGAAATAGGTGCATTTGTTGAGCCCCATCAATCGGCTGCAGCAAAAAAAGCAGCATCTGGCGATGGAGTTATAGCTGGGCGAGGTCTTATTCAAGGACGTAGTGTATTTGCTTTTGCTCAAGACTTCACTGTTTTGGGTGGCTCGCTTGGGTTTGCTCATGGGAGCAAAATTGCTCAGGTTCAAGAAATGGCTTTCAAGCTAGGCGCACCTATTATTGGACTCATCGATTCGGGTGGAGCGCGAATTCAAGAAGGCATCAAAAGTTTGTCGGCATATGCTACCATATTTCGAAACAACGTTCGTTCATCAGGAATCATACCACAAATAAGTGTAATTTTGGGACCTGCCGCTGGGGGAGCGGTGTATTCACCAGCTTTAACCGATTTTGTTTTCATGACCGACAAAACATCGTTTATGTTTGTTACTGGTCCCGATGTTATAAAGGAAGTTTTGAACGAAGATATCGACATGGAAAGCCTTGGTGGAGGGAATGTGCATGCATCGAAAAGTGGTGTTGCTCATTTTGTTTACGACGACGAAGAACATGCCATTCTAGCCGTTCGAAAGTTGTTGGCCTACTTACCTTCGAACAATTTCGAGCCTTTGCCATTATCGACGCATATACAATTCCACGAAGCACGCCAAGAGTATCTCGACAAAATTATTCCCGACGACGCCAATAGACCCTACGACGTGAAAGAAGTGATACAAATTCTACTCGACAAAGACACCTTTTTCGAGGTACACGAGAAATTTGCCCAAAACATAATGGTGGGTTTTGGTCGTCTGAATGGAAAAACTATTGGCGTTGTGGCCAATCAACCTAAAGTACTTGCCGGAACATTGGATATTAACGCAAGTTTGAAAGGTGCTCGTTTTGTGCGGTTTTGCGATGCTTATAATATTCCCCTGTTAATACTCGAAGATGTTCCAGGGTTTTTGCCAGGCGTAGATCAGGAGCATAGTGGTATTATTAAGCATGGAGCTAAGTTGTTGTATGCATTTTGCGAAGCTACTGTACCCAAAATCACTGTTATTTTGCGCAAATCGTACGGTGGCGCATATATTGTAATGAGCAGCAAAAACACAGGAGGCGATTTCAATTTTGCATGGGCTAGTGCCGAAATTGCGGTAATGGGACCAGCAGGAGCTATAAAAATTGTAAATCGCGCTGAGCTTGCTAAGTCCAAAAACCCAGCTGAGCTAGAGAAGGAACTCATTGACAAATACAAAAACGAAATCGCCAATCCATTTCGTGCCGAAGAACTCGGGCTTATCGATGAAGTAATCAAACCATCCGATACGAGAAATATTTTAATCACAGCTTTCGAAATATTATCGAACAAGCAGTATTCTCCACTATCGAGAAAACACGGCAACATTCCACTTTAAAAACAATTGAATGAACAAACGATTGCTTATTGTAAACCGCGGCGAAATAGCCATTCGAATTATGCGCACTGCCAAGCAAATGGGAATTACCACAGTAGTTCTCCAAAGTGCTCGCGAATCGGACGCATTATATATTCAGCAAGCCGATGAGGTGATTTCAGTAAACGGCTCAGCCGACGAAAAGCCTATATTTCTACAACCCGAAAAGGTTGTAGCCCTTGCATTGGAATACAAAATCGATTTGATTCATCCAGGTTATGGATTTCTTTCAGAGAATCCAGATTTTGCCGATTTATGTAGAGAAAAAGGTATTATTTTTATTGGGCCCTCTCCCGAACTAATTCGGAATATGGGGCTTAAAACCGTTGCAAAAGAAATGGCACTCACTGCTGGAATGCCCTTGGTACCTGGAAGCAATGGAACAGTTGCGTCGGCCGAAGAAGCAATTCAAATTGCCAACTCAATTGGGTATCCAGTTTTGCTAAAAGCTTCGGCTGGCGGTGGTGGGCGTGGAATGCGAGTTGTTGATAAGCCCGAAACTATGGTGCGTCATTTTAAGTCGGCAGCCGACGAATCGCGGTCGGCTTTTGGGAACGACAATTTGTTTATAGAAAAATATATAGCCAATCCGAAGCATATCGAATTTCAGATCATAGGCGACCAACATGGGAATGTGATTCATTTAGGAGAACGAGAATGCTCGTTGCAACGCAAACATCAAAAAATGATTGAGGAGGCTCCTTCGCCGAGTCTCAGCGACGAAAAACGGCGCGAAATGGGCGAATTGGCTGTTCGATTTTCGAAAAAAATCGGCTACTATTCTGCTGGAACCATCGAATTTATTGTTGCCGAAGACGGTTCGTATTATTTCATGGAAATGAACACCCGAATTCAAGTGGAGCATCCAGTTACAGAAATGATAACAGGTGTAGATTTGATTGAATGGCAAATCAGAATTGCATTGAACGAACAGTTGTCTCTTCGGCAAAGCGATATACAATTGCAGGGCTGGGCAATCGAATGCAGGGTAAACACCGAAGATACTCAAAACCGGTTTGCTCCCGAAACAGGTTTTATTGAAAGAGTTCTTTTTCCCGAAGGGTCTGGAATCCGAATCGAGACTGGCATAGCAAATGGCTCGGTTATTACTCCATATTTCGATTCGATGGCTGCTAAAGTAATTGTTCACGACAGCAACCGCCAAAATGCAACAGCAAAGATGATTAAAGCTCTTGATGCTGTTAGAATAACTGGATTAAAAACTACTATTCCATTTTGCAGAGTGGTGCTTCGGCATCCCGATTTCATTTCGGGCAAATACACAACAAGGTGGGTCGAAGACAACTATTCGCCTGAAATGTTTTACAACGAAGACGAGGAGATGATTGGCGCATTGGCTGCATCGATTGCATACTCGATGGAATACAACGAGATTGCATCAAATTCGCCTGGTTTCACCAACGAATCGATGAGTATGTGGGTTTTGAATAAAAGAATAAATAAATAGTTATGGCAACAAATTATGTATATCGGCGCGATGCTTCTCGATTGTTTATAGCCCTGCGCGACAATGGCAAACGATTTAAAATATATCTACCAGTTCAATCCGAACCAATCATCGACGGGAAAGAACTACCCATCAAAATTGTGGATAATTCTGAATTCAATTATTGTTTTTATTGGAAAGGACAACGTTTTCATTGTGTTATTAATGGGCAAGATCAAAACAAATACAGCATTCTTGTGAATGGAGTAGAATACAAATACAGCATCGAGTCTCTCTCGTCATATTTACGACAACGCATTCTCAACAAAGGCGAAAAAGCAGTTTCCGACAGCAATATTGTGGCACCAATGCCTGGTAAAATCATCGATATTTTTGTTGCCGAAGGCGATCTGGTGAACGCAGGCGAACCATTGCTCACACTCGAAGCCATGAAAATGCAAAACGAGATTCAAGCTCCATTTAATGGCTTGGTGAAAAAAATAAAGGTAACTGCATCGCAATCGGTTATGAAAGACGAATTGCTACTCGAAGTTATTTCGATTGATGAATAGAATTGAGGTCTCGCTTTCAGCTTGATAAACTCGTGGGCGGTGATGGATTTCTAAATGGTTCCGTTTTCTATCATAATCACGATATTCTCAATATCGCGGTCGGCTCCAACTGGGTCGTAAGTTACTTTTAAATTATAACCAAACACAGTTCCAAGCGACTGCCAAAAAAATGCTGTTATAGAACCTCTAAAATCTCTTATTAAGTTGTATGTAGTAGAATTTGTTTCACGATAGATTAATTTCATTAAAATCTTACCTTGAGTGAAAGTTAGTTTTTTAAGTTCTTCTTCAAATTGTCCACGGAGTTCTTTTTCGATGCGGTCGAGCTCTTTTTCTCTTTGCCTCTCGTTAGCTATCGAATTGAGGTAGGTATTGTATTCATTCACCTTGTTGCCAATATATTTAGCATAAGGATACACCCGTTTGATATGACGAACCAGACGGGTAAAAGTGATTACCTGAACTTTCGATTTGAAAATTATTGGGCCGTAGATGCGTACTGTTGGAATCCAAAAAAGCGGAACAGTGTCCCCTTCAATAATTACTGCTTTTGTAACAATACCCTTAACTTCGCCTTTGGGATCGGGATCTTGCGCCTGAGCGAGACCACATGAAAGTAAAAGGGTGAATATAACAGCAGCAATTTTCATGGAAATAATTTCGAGCTAAATACAATTCTTTTGCCAATTTATGAAGCAACTTTCATTTGCACATCGGGATGGTTTTTCAACTTAGATTTGATGAAGGCTGCATTGATTTTCACTTTTTTCTCCATTCCCGATTCGGGCAGGTCGAACATGAGATCGGTCATGATTTTTTCCATAATGGAACGTAGTCCGCGTGCTCCTAGTTTGCTTGCAATAGCTAAATGTGCAATTTCTTTCAAACCGTCGTTGGTAAAATCGAGTGCAACTCCATCCATTTCGAACAAAGCTTTGTATTGCTTCACCAGAGAGTTCTTGGGCTGAGTAAGAATTTGCAGCATGGCATTTTCGTCGAGTGGATGCAAATGAGCCAAAACTGGCAGGCGACCAACCAATTCGGGAATTAGCCCAAATTTACGAAGGTCTTCGGATGCAATATATTGAAGCAGATTATCCTTGTCGAATTCCTTCTGGTCGCCTTTTTTGCGATAACCAATAGAAGAAGTTTTAAGCCGAGTAGCAATTATTTTGTCAATTCCATCAAAAGCCCCCCCACAAATAAACAAAATGTTTTGGGTGTTCACTTGAATGTATTTTTGCTCGGGGTGTTTGCGCCCACCTTGAGGAGGAACGTTTACAATTGCACCTTCGAGCATTTTCAGGAGAGCTTGCTGAACCCCTTCGCCGCTCACATCGCGTGTGATGCTTGGGTTGTCGGATTTGCGCGAAATTTTATCTATTTCGTCGATAAAAATAATTCCCCTTTCGGCAGCTTTCACGTCGTAGTCGGCCACTTGCAACAGCCGAGCAAGAATGCTTTCGACATCTTCGCCAACATATCCAGCTTCGGTAAGCGCTGTGGCATCGGCTATGGCAAAAGGAACTTCGAGAAAACGAGCAATGGTTTTTGCCAACAGTGTTTTTCCAGTACCAGTTTCGCCAACCAAAACAATATTGCTTTTTTCGATTTCAACCTCAGAGTCTTTCACTCCAATTCGTTTAAAATGGTTGTAAACTGCTACCGATAGCAAACGCTTCGACTCGTCTTGACCAATTACATACTGGTTTAAGAATTCGAATATCTCTTTGGGTTTTCGGAGTTTGAACGATTCGGGCGATGTAGGTTTTGCGCCTTTAAGCGAAAGTTCTTCGTTGATAATAAGTTGAGCTTGTTCGACACAAGCCTCGCAAATATTGCCACTCACTCCTGTAATAAGGAGCTTAACTTCTTGCTGGCTTCGGCCGCAAAACGAACAATGGTCAGTTGGTTTGGCCATATTTTATTTATTCTTTTCGCGACGTAGAACTTCGTCGATCATTCCGTATTCGCGAGCTTCTTCGGCAATCATCCAATGGTCGCGGTCGCCATCTTTCCATACTTTTTCGATGGTTTGGCCGCTGTGGTCAGAAATAATTTGATACAATTCGTTTTTCAGCTTTTTAATTTCAACTGCAATAATTTCGATGTCGGAAGCTTGCCCTTCGGCACCGCCCATTGGTTGGTGAATCATCACGCGGCTGTGTGGCAGGGCTGTGCGCTTGCCATGTGTTCCGGCGCAAAGCAAAACAGCGCCCATAGAAGCAGCAATACCAGTGCAAATAGTTGCAATATCGGGCACAATATACTGCATGGTATCGTAAATGCCTAAACCTGCATATACCGAACCACCAGGCGTGTTGAGATAAATAGAAATATCTTTGCTAGCATCTACCGACTCGAGGAAAAGAAGCTGTGCTTGAATAATATTGGCCACATAATCGTCGATAGGAACACCAAGAAAAATAATACGATCCATCATCAGACGCGAAAAAACGTCCATAGTGGCAATATTGAGTTGGCGTTCTTCGATAATGGTTGGCGAAATATAGCCCGAAATAACACCTCTGTACTGATCGAAAACCGAGCTATTGATGCCGCGGTGCTTGATAGCGTATTTCCTGAATTCGTCGTTAAAGTTCATATTGGTCTAGTTTTTTTCGTTTACTAAAGTAGTAAATTCTTTCCAATTGAGCGATTTTGTTTCAATTTTGCAATTGTCTTCGAAAAGTTTGATAATTTTCTCATCGGTCATGTTGTCGATTAAATTGCTCATTTTTTCTTTGTCCTGAGCAATGACATCGTAAACCTGATCGACACGCATTTTAACATCAGCATCGTTTTGATCGAGGTCGGCAAGACCAAGCAATTCAATAATGTGGCTTCGAACTTCGTTGCGACCAACAGCAAGATTGTATTTGTTGATGATTTTATTCTCAATAAGCTGCCATTTCATGTCTTCGGCATAGAAATGATAGCCTTTTTCGATATCTTCTTCCGAAAGATCTTTTTCCGAGCGCTGCTTGATGTATTTTTTCAGAAAAGTTTCGGGCAATTCGAAGCTGAATTTGCTTTTCATTGTTTTCTGAATGTCGAAATACAATTGTTTGCGCGATTCTTTATCGTAGGTGCGTTCAATATCATTACGAATAGCCTCGCGTAATTGCTCTTCGTTTTCGATGTGCTGGTCGGGAAAAACCTCATTGAACAATTTTTCATCGTATTCGGCAGGAATAATAGTAAGCACACTTTGAAGGGTGAGTTTATAATAGCCTGTCATTGCCCGAGCAGATTCGATATCGGTATTAAACACATCGGTACGGTGGTCGGCATTGGGAATATCTTTGTCGATATCGATTGTAAGAACTTCTTCCGATTTTTTCCCCAAAAACATGGCTTGCAAATTTTCGGGAAGCGAACGAACGCGCAAGTGAATAAATTTATTGAGACCACCATCTTTTTCTTCACCTTTTTTATCAACTTCGACAACCTGAGCCGAAATAAAACTTTTGTCGTCAACGCTTTCGGCTTTATCGAAGCGTCCGTAGCGTTCTCTGATGTCGGCCAAATAATTCTCAATATCGCTTTCTTCGCGTGCAACATTATAGCGTACAAAACTTAGACTATTGTCGGCAACAGGATCAATTTCGGGGCTCAGAGCAACATCGAAGTTGAATGTAAAAGTATTTCCTTCGTTCCATTCAATATCATGGACTTTGTCGTCGTCCAATAAAGGAGAAAGGATGAAATCGATATTATTTTCTTCAAGATATTTATAAATAGCTTCAGAACCAGTGTGCAAAACTTCGTCGGACAATATTGAAGTGCCATACATTTTTTTAATAACTACAAAAGGCACTTTGCCTGGTCGAAAACCTGGCATAGATGCTTTGCGGCGATATTGGCGCAATTTTTCTTCTACATTGGGTTGGTAATCGGCCGATTCGATATGTACTTTCAGTAATGCAGTAAGTTCGCCAGTTTTTTCAAATTCGAAATTCATATAATCATACTGTTTTAGAAACAACAAATGCCCGAAAACCGGGCTAATGGTGCGGATGAAGGGACTCGAACCCCCACGCCTTACGGCACTAGATCCTAAGTCTAGCGCGGCTACCAATTACGCCACATCCGCATAATCGAGATGCAAAGTTACAAATTTCTCGATAATATTGCAGCAATATTTTTTTCACAATAATTGTTGTGAATTTTTTGATGCAAGTGAGATATTGAACAACAGTTGAAAATTGCATATTCCAACTGTAAAGACGAATGCTTGCGGAGTTTTTTGTAGTATTATTCGAGAAAAGCCAATGAAAATTTATCGGTTGAGATTTACAATTGAAGAAAGGGGGGTAGGGGCTGCGTGGGGGATTAAAAATAACTTATGTTTCTATTTACTCGTAATTATTGAAAATTTGCAAATATTAAAAGTAATATGTTACCTTTGCGCTATGATTCCCTT
>DYON01000058.1:10523-12151 GCA_020720525.1 Acetofilamentum sp. | reverse complement strand
TGGGAAGATTTTGTTGGAGGAGCCTTGGTTGAAAATCTCGCAAAAGGCATCTATTTGGTCGAAATTTCGGATAGTAGAGGTTGCAACCTCGACACATCGGTCTATGTTGGCGTTGATGAAGGCTGTCTCGATTTGGCTAATATTATTACTCCCAATGGCGATGGATTGAATGATGTGTGGGTTATTCAAGCTGTTGAGCGATTTCCCAATATTGTTGTAAGGACTTTTGACCGCACAGGAACTCTTGTTTTTGAAAGCAATGGATATGCCGAAGCTTGGGATGCAACATACAATGGAAAGATTCTTCCTGTAGGATCGTATTTCTATGTGATTGATTTGGGTGATGGAGCTGAAGAATTGGTTGGTTCGGTTGATATAGTTTATTAATATCATTGCTATGAAAAGAATTTTTGCTTTTTCGATTTTGCTGATAAGTGCTCTAATAGCCAGCAGTCAACAATTACCTCTTTACTCTGGTTATGTGCTGAATTCATATCTGATTTCGCCTGCTTATGCTGGAACCGAAGATTGTAGCCCAATTTATCTTACTGTTCGGTCGCAATGGTCGGGAATGAACGGAATATCGCCTTCCACACAGGTGCTGAGCGGCCATACAAGTATCGACGACTATGGATTGGGCGGAATGGTTTTTAACGATCGGTATGGAAACACTTCAATACGTGGAGCTAAATTTACCTATGCAAAGCATTTTGGTGTTGGAACCGATTCGTACCTTTCTCTTGGTGCAAGTGTTTCTGCTTCATCGTTTGCTATCGATCAGACCGAATACAACTTTTTCGATCAAAACGATGCTTCAATCAGCCGCATACGCGAAAGCTCTTTTACCCCGAATGCCGATTTTGGAGTGGCCTTTCATGGCGAAGCGTTTCGGGTGTCGGTGTCGGCTTTCCAGCTAATTGAAAGCAAACTTACTTTTGGTGGAAATACTTCAGATTCCAACAGGTTGGTACGCCATTATTATATGAATGGTGCATACAAAATAGAGCTTAGCGACCAAATGCAGCTTGAGCCTTCAATTCTACTGCGCTATTCGGGACCAACCACATTGCAAGCCGACATAAACGCATTGCTTCTCGTAAACGACATGTTTTGGGGTGGACTCTCATGGCGAAGCACTCGTTTTGTTTCGGTGTTGGCAGGAGCAAACTATAAAAATTTTCGCTTCGGATATGCTTTCGATCTTAGTCTGGGAAAATTGTCAACATTAGGAAGTGCTTCTCACGAAATTGTTTTAGGATACCGATTCCCTCTTTCTTCCAAGAATTCGAGACCTGCTTTATAACTGTTCATTTTGTTGTTGTTGGGGCCTATTTCAAAGATGTTTGTTTTTTCTTTAGGTAAATATAGTGTTTTTTGATTAATTCTGATTATTGAAGCGTTTTCATTTACAAATTTGAAAAGATTGAATCGTTCATACAACAATTTCAGGATGAAGGGCGAAAAAAAAGGAGTGAAAAAGAAAAACGGGGCTTCTTTCGAATGCCCCGCTTCGCAAATCAACCGACCAATGGTTAATAGATGTTAAAGTAAAATTGATAAACTACTATGTCTTCTTTATTATTTGTCGTGGGGGAGTTTTCGTTTAAATATTGCAGCACTCCTTCAAT
>DYON01000058.1:0-10423 GCA_020720525.1 Acetofilamentum sp. | reverse complement strand
ATTGTTGCTATTTGCAACCATTTTTTTGGGATCTCCACCATCGGCAGAGGCAAACATCGGCAATTTCAAAACCATTAGTGCCGCAGCGAGAAACAAAATTTTCTTTTTCATATGGGTTAAATTTTTTAGTTCGTTATTGACAATGCAAATGTATATTTATGGTATTAAGTTGAATGGTTTATTGTGATAAGTAACCAATATCAAAAACGATACTAATTGTAAATTTTAATTCACGCGATTGTTTCCGCTCGTTGGGCAAAAAAAAGTCCAGCACTTTTCAGGCTGGACTTTAGAAAGAAATTTGCGAAAATATTTTATTGAACTACCACTTTCGAGTTGTGAGTCTCGTTGTTTTCGGTGGTGATGCTGATATTGTATAAGCCGCGTCCATAAGGTCTTAAATCCAATTTGTTCGAGAGCGATTCGCTTGAAGCGTCGTAAACAATTTTGCCAGTGATATCGCTAATAGTGATGTGCTGAATCTCATTGCTGCCACTGTCGAAATTGATAATTCCCGAAGTTGGATTGGGGAAAACGGTGGTGGGGTTTTTCAAAATATCGCTAATGTTGGTTGCATCGAAATCGGACCAATAGTATTCGCTTTTGTTATAATATTCCCAACTACTACTAATATCATCCCATTGCGAATAGATTTCAAGTGTTTTTGAATTGAATGAATCGTAGGTGTTATCGGTTTTTTCGGAATTCTCCCAAGCCGATGCAATGTCATCCCAATTCTGCATGGTGTAGTTGGTTTGGTTGTCGTTTCCATCGTAAGAATAGGTATATCGATAATCGTTTTCCCAAACCATGCCACCGTTGTCCCAATCTTCCCTCAAATAAAGTGTTATAAAATTGTTTGAATTGTAGGTGGTGGTGCTTCTGTAATTGTATTGCCAAGCACTCGATATCCATCTTTCTGATCTGTCAGTAAGGATGTATCCGCTTGTATTGTATGTATAAAAATGCCTACTGTAGTTGTCCCAAACCAAAGTTCCCGTATTCCATAATTGATATACTTGTTCTGTTTTGTTGTTTCCAGTATAGGAATAGATATATTGATTATCAGGCTCCCAAATATTGTTTATTGCATCCCAATCGTAGTTTGTTTTTTTCGATTGGTTGTTGTTTGAGTCGTATTCATAGTTTTTTTTGCTGCTGTTTATCCATTCCGAACCCGACCAATACTGGCTAACCTGTTGCATGAGTAATCCATTGGTGAAAATGAAAAAGTCTTGATAGGAATTCTCATAAACATTGTTGGTGGGATTCCATGATTTTTCAGTTTCTTGTTGCAAAAAATTGTTGGCATCGTAGGTGTATTGTGTTTTTGACGACTTTTCCCATTGCTCAGTTGAGGGGTTATATTCGAGAAGCTCAAAGTTATCGTACAAGCTGTCGTTTAGCAGGTTTATTTTTATTTTTTCGCCTCCCACCGTGCTATTTGTATTGAAGTCGTACCATGTCGAAATAAAGATGTTTTCATACATAGCCCCATGCTGATAGCTTGTATCGCCTGTAAAATCAAAATAGTCCAATGTGTCGTCGTCCCAGTTGTTGATAAAAGAGTTCCATGATTTTGCAAAAAGAACATCTGGATTTTCAATCGAATCGTTAAGGAAAGTATTGCGCTCATAATATTCGTTTACCCATTGCGATAGATTGTTGTCGTAAATGGATGTAATCCACTCGTTAGGTAGACCCTGCGAACCCCAATGGCGGCTTTGGATGCATTTTTTCGAACTGTAAACCCATGATCCAGTGCTGTAATAAGAATAAACAGATGAATCGAGCACATGAACAACACCCATAACTGAACGAACAGAGCCTTTGTCGGGTTTTATTAAACTGTTTTCAGTACTTATTTGGGCAAACGATAATGCTGGAGCCACAAGCAACAAAAGAAGAAGAATTTGTGTTTTCATTTTTTATTACAAAGGTACTAATAATTTATTTATGTGCGAATAAATTTATTGTGTCGAATGATTACCCGAAACCATCAAGGTTTGCAACACAGCAATTATTCTGTTTCGCCAAACCACACAACAGCATATCCGTTTTCGACTGCCAATCCAATGGCTTTCCATGGATGAGTTTTCCATACACCCAAATTGAGAATCACATGGTTGTGGTCAGCACTTTCTTTCCACGAAGCAAGGGCTTCTTCTACATTAAAAAGATTGATCGAACTCCAATAAGCAATTTCGTAGCCAACGTCTTGGTACGATGTGAGTTCCGATGGCTTGCTCCACATTCCTTTTGCATTTCGGTGGTCGGGTGTGTAGCAAACAGCCTTCCAAGGTCCATTGCTCGACCAACTATGCATGTTGCACTTCTCTGTGGGGCTATTGGCATGCAAATCGCGAACATGAACTTGAGCAACTTTGCAAAGCTGCAACGAAATTGGAATGCTGTCGAGTTTGTTTTCTGCTCGATATTGCATCAGCAATTGATAGAGTTCTATTTCACGCTCATTTATGGGACGAAAAGATGTATCAACTTGAGCTTTGGCAGTGCAACCAAAAACAAGAATAAGAAATATTATTGCACTCAGTTTCATGTTGTTTTCGGATGAAAAGTTTCATGTATTAAAACTCAATGCGACTCAATAATATTGTGCCAATTTTTCAACCAAGAAAAGTAAAAAGGCATTTCATCCCCAAAGTTGAATAAAAACAGTTGCTTAATGAAAATTCAGCAGAAAACAGACATCACCCATTTTGTTAAGGGTTTTGATATGCATAAAGTAATTGTGCGACAAAAAAACAATAATTAACAATGCAATGTCGATAGACCAATGCGTTTTGAGCTTAAAATATTTCATATTGTATTACATTTGCAGGAAATTTTGGTGCATGACCATTTTTCCCTTTCTTCCGGAGCCCGACAACAACCTGAATGCAATTTGCGTCGAAGATGTATTTGCAAGCTATACTGCGTTTAATAGGCGAATAAAGTGCATCGCAAATTATTTGCTCGAACTCAATTTGATCGGAAAATCAATTGGAGTTGTTGCAAGCGATAGCACCGATACCTACGCGGCGGCAATGGCAATATGGGCAACGGGCAATATTTATGTTCCTCTCAATCCTTACCATCCGTCCGACCGAATTCAGAGCATTGTTGAGCAAGCCGAGATTTCGCAAATTCTTTTTAGTATCGAAAAAGTCGATGCTGGGTCCAATGTTGGTTTTATCGACATGGGTGGATTGAACAACAGCAGCAATTTCGAAGTTAGCAATCCGCTCGATAGCCAAATTGCGTATATACTTTTTACGTCGGGCAGTACTGGCACTCCAAAAGGTGTTCCTGTGTCGTATGGCAATGTTCGTTCGTTCCTTCGCAACATGGAAGCAATGAAATATGAACTTGAGCCAGGTAGCCGCTTTTTGCAGATGTTCGACCTCAGTTTCGACCTAAGTATTGTTTCTATTCTGGCTCCTTTTGTTTTCAGAGGTTGCCTCTTCACTGTTCCGAACACAAACATTAAATATCCAACCATTTTCAGGTTGCTCGAGGAATACGAAATCAATTTTGCCATTCTCGTTCCGAGTGTTGTAGCCTATTTGCGACCCTATTTCGACGAAATAGACCTTCCAAAAATGAAATACATGGCCTTGAGCGGCGAAGCTGTGCCATACGACCTCACATTGGAATGGAAAAAATGTTGCCCCAATGCCGAATTCCACAATCTGTATGGCCCAACCGAAGCAACCATTTATTCGGTTTGGTATCGGATGCCCGAAACCGACATTCCGGAGCGAAATGGCATTGTAAGTATTGGTTGGCCAACGCTCGAAATACAAACGGTGGTGGTTGACGAAAACAACAATCCTGTGGACGATGGCGAAAAAGGCGAATTGTTGCTTAGCGGAGCTCAGGTAATTGCCGGATATCTTAAAAACGAAGCAAAAAACAAAGAATCGTTTGTTGATATTAATGGAGTTAAATTCTACAAAACTGGCGACATCTGCATTCGCGAAAACAATTTGTTTTTCTATTTGGGGCGCAAAGATTATCAGGTCAAAATTAGAGGTTTTCGCATCGAGTTGAGCGAAATTGAACATCATATTGCTTCTTTTTTTGGCGACCGCCGTGTTGTAACTCTTGCTTCGCACGATAGCACTGGGAACGATATTCTCATTGCTGCAATTGAAGGAGAAACTGTTGAATTAGCTGAAATGACCGAATATTTAAAAAGCAAAATGCCTTTTTACATGATTCCTTCCGAGTTTCGTTTTATTGGAGCTTTTCCGCTCAACAGCAATGGAAAAATAAATCGCAAAGAAATCAACAAAATAGTTCTCGGACATGAATAACAGCAACTACCATATTCGACAAGCAACCGAGAACGACATTCCTTTTTTGGTAAAAACCATTCTTGGAGCCGATGCTGGCAACGGACAAGTGGCAAGTTATGCCGCTGTTTTTGGTCTTAGCATTGCCGAAGCTACCCAATATATTAGCGAAATGATGACCGAAGAAATGGAAGGCTGCGAATTGTCGCCCTTGCACTTTTTGGTTGCAGAATACGAAAACGAAGTGGTTGCTGCTACAGCAGCGTGGGTCGAAGAATCGGATGGAATTGCTTCGTGGGTTGTTCGGTCGGCACTTTTTCAGGAATATCTACCTGCCGAAGCCATCGAGCATGCGCAATCGATAAGCGAATTGGCCCAGTCGATGGTTCTTAAGCGCTCTCCAGGAACAATGCAACTCGAATCGCTTTTTGTCGAGCCCGCTCATCGCGGAAAAGGATTGGCGCTAAAGCTGTTTGCAGCGCAGTCCGAGCTTATTTCCAAAAATTTCCCAGATGTAAAAATTGCTCAACTGATGACCTACACCGACAATCTTCCGGCCATTGGGGCTTACGAGAAAATGGGCTTTTCGAAAATTCGTGAGACAATAAGTAGCGACCCCAATGTGTTGAAGTATTATCCGGGTCATGGAATGTTGATTATGGAAATTGAATTAAAAAACCTCTTAAAATAGTTTGTTATGAATTTGGAAGAAATTACAGAGAAGACTCAATTGATTTTTCGCGAAATATTCCAAGAACCCAATCTTGAAATCAAACCCGAAATGACAGCCAACGACGTAGATAAATGGGATAGCTTGTCGCATTTGACCATGATTGCACGCGTCGAAGAAACTTTTGGGTTCAAATTCAAGCTCAAAGAAATGGTAAAAATGAAAAATGTGGGCGATATGCTCGTTTTGATTGAGGAAAAAGTGAACATCTAATATGAAACGTTTTCAGGTTTTAGCAATAATAGTATTAAGTGGAGCAATTCTTGTTGCCGCTTCCTGTTTTTGGCCCAAAGACGATGTGAAAGTGAATGTGATAGGCGAACGAACAGTGAAGTTTATTCCCAAAGATGAATTGCTCAACTTCAAGGTTGTCGATAATACCAAAAATGTCGATAGCGTAATTGCTCTACTCGAATCGCGTGCATATGGCATCGACGAGAATGCTATTAAACGCATGAGTATTTTAGATGAATCGGTGTTTAAAACCAGCGATTTCTTTGTGAATCCAACTCTCAGCGATGGATCGACCGCTCTCGACAATTTTTTTAGAGCTTTGCAGCAAACCGATTCAAGTCTAATTCGTGTGGGTCATTATGGCGATTCGCAAATTGAAGGCGACCGCATCACCAGCTTGCTTCGAATTATGTTTCAAGACAAATTTGGTGGAAATGGTGTTGGCTATGTTCCAATGGAAGATGTAACTTCGCCCATTAGCTATGCGCGCACTGCCAGTCCAAACTGGGTTCGCTACACTGTATTTCAGAATAAATCGAGCAAAGGTCTGTACTGCCCTGGTGGAACTGTGTTCCGCTATCGTTTTAGTATTCCCGAAAGCTCGCGCGACTCAATTACCGACGATGGCGATACCATCAAAATTAAAGTTCCTGCAAGTTCGTATTCGAATGCCACCTTGTTTCTCAAACTTTTCCGCGGATACAGCTCGGCAAAAATTTGGTACGGAAAGGCAATGGAGCCTGCCAATCTGAAGGTTTACAATTCGGCGAGCGGCGATTTACTTGCCGATGTTACTCTCGATAGCCCTGATCCGTTCAATGTGCTGCATCTCCCACTAAGTGCAAATCCGGTTTCGCTTCGTTTTGTTTTTTCGGGTCCAAGTCCCGAAATTTACGGACTCACCTTCGATCCGCCTGTTGGGGTGCAATTCGACAATTACGGACTTCGCGGGCATAGTGGCGATGGACTGATGCTTATTTCGAACGAGTTTTTGAAAGCCAATTTTGTAAAAATCAACAACAAATTGGTAATTCTTCAATTTGGCGGCAATGTAACGCCTTATGTAAAGAATGAAGCTTCGCTCAACAATATCAAAAATATTTACGACAAACTTTATCAGCATTTCAAAGCAGCTCTCCCCAATGCGTCGGTGCTGGTGATTGGTGTAAACGATGTTGCCCGAAGTGTTGGTGGAACCTATGCTTCGTATCCAATGGTTGGTCGCATCCGCGATGTGCAAAAAGAAGTTGCTCAGAAAAATGGTTGTGCCTTTTTCGATTTGCTCGAATTGATGGGTGGCGAAAATTCGGTGATGGCTTGGTACCGAAAAGGCTGGGCTTCGCGCGATGGACATTACAGCGATAAAGGACGGGAAATAGTTGTAAACGAGATATTTATGGCAATCATGGGCGAATACAACAAGTACCTCATTCATGGAAAAACTTCAATGAAATGACACAAAGGCTGCTCAAAATATTGCTGCTGTTTTCTACAACAATACTGTGGTTGCCTGTTTTTGCACAAAACAGCCCAACCGACACTGCCTATCTGAAGCAATCGATTAAATACAGCGAATTTTACGAATTTTTGCAATACGACAAGAATATATTTGAATGGTACTCGAACGATGCGATAGCTCCTTTTTTTGAGAAACTAAAAAATGCTGATAAGAAAAAAGTTACTATTCTGCATATTGGCGATTCGCACATTCAAACCGATATTGGAACGGGAACCACCCGAAATTTACTCCAGAGTATTTTTGGTTATGGCGGTAGGGGAATGGTTTTTCCCTATCAAGCTGCTGGAACTCATTCTACTTACGATTACTACAGCGAAGTGTATGGAAAATGGGCTTCTTCGAAAAATGTGGAACTGAAACCCAAACTTAATATCGGAATCAGCGGTATCACTGTGTTTACCAACGATAGCACAGCTGGGTTTAAGATCATTTTCCGACGTCATTATTATTCCATTCAACCCGATTTCAGAAAACTCAGAGTTTATTGTCACAAAGGCAACGAGAGTTTCGATTTTAAAGTGAAAGCAGGCAATACTGGCGAATGGGTTAGTGCCGATTGCAGTGCCGATAGCACTTTGCCTTATGTGGAGGTTTTGCTCCCGAAAGCTTCGGATACCATTACACTTATGGTTAAGAAAACCAAAGCCAATCAGAAGTATTTCGAATTGTATGGTGTCGATATTGAAAGCGTTCAAGACAAAGGGATTTCGTACACAAGCGTTGGAATAAATGGTGCTGGTTATCACAGCTTTTTTAACCAAAATCTGATGACCAGTCAGTTGAAAGCCTTGCACCCCGATTTAATTATTTTCGATTTGGGAATCAACGATTTTTTCAGAGGAGCATTCAACTATCAATACATTATGAGCAGCCTCAACAAAGCTATCGAGGTGTTTAGAACCAATTGCCCCGATGCTTCTATCATGCTGCCCAATGCGCAAGACATTTATTTCAGAGGAGTGAATATTGCCAATTGCAGCGACTACAGCACCCTTACGCGACTCATCAGCAAAGAGCAAAATTTGATTCTTTACGATTATTACAACGTTTCGGGTGGACGCTATTCAATGCTTAATTGGTCGAAAACGGGCCTTTCGCAGCGCGACCGCACTCACCTTAGTTTTAAAGGATACAAAGTGAAGGGCGAGTTGTATTGCAATGCTATGCTCAATTCGTACATTATGTATCTCGATCGCAAACCCGATAGTTTGCTGGTTTTTAACGACCGCATCGACACAGCCAATTTTGCCAAATGGGTTATCAATAAAAGCACTTACTACAACCGCCAGGAGATTATTGCTGCCGATAAAATTGACAATTATGCAAACAATCCAGTAAATACCTATGTGGCTCATACCAGCGGTCAGTACTACACCGTTCGCTCGGGCGATAATCTGGGAAGCATCTCGAAGCGCTATGGAGTTACAGTGAGCGACTTGCAGCGTTGGAACAATTTGTCTTCGACTCGTATTTATGCAGGGCAAAAATTGATTGTGAGCAAAACCGCATCCTCAACAGCAACCAATAAAATAAATCAGACTTCGACCACTCAAGGTGCTGGGAAAATTAACTATACCATCAAAAATGGTGATAATTTGGGTTCCATTGCTGCAAAATACAAAGTAAGTGTTGCAGATATCAAAAAATGGAATGGACTTAAATCGGACAATATTGTTGCGGGAAAAGTTCTGATTATTTATTCGGGAAGCGGAAGTTCAAATTCGACAAATCAGACAAATCAAACCAGCAACCACAACAACACCGTTTCATCACAAAAAATTGGCAGCTACTACATTGTGAAAAGCGGCGATTCGTTGTGGTCGATTGCTAAAAAATTCAACACAACTGTTGAAAAAATAAAAAAGGACAACAAAAAGACGTCCGATAAAATCAATATTGGGGATAAACTAATTATCAAGTAGCCATGACTTTCACTTGGAACGATTTTTTATCATCGCTGCAATATTTGCCTTCGCAGCCACTTGTATTTCAGTCGGTTACATTCTTTCTTCTTTTTGGAGTATTTTTCTTGTTTTATGCGCTGTTTTTCAACAATCGACCCATTCGCAATGGATTGCTTTTGGTTTTTAGTTTGTATTTCTACTACAAAATCAGTGGTTATTTTGTTGGGGTAATGGTGCTGATGGCCACCATCGATTATTTTATCGGGAAAGGCATTTTTAAGGCTAAAACCGATCAATCGAAAAAGTTGTTGTTGGTACTGTCGCTTGTAATGAATATTGGAGCGCTTCTTTACTTCAAATACACCAATTTCCTTATTGAAAGCTGGACTGGGCTTGTACATCAGGGCACCGAGCCAGTGTTGTTGAAAATTGTTCAGCCACTTGGAATTTCTTATTTTGTATTCAAATCGCTCACGTATATTTTTGATATTCACCGCGAAATGATTGAAGAACCCGAGCGCAATTGGTTCCGATATGTACTGTTTGTTTCGTTTTTTCCGAATATTATGGCTGGGCCTATTTCGAAAGCGCGCGATTTGATCCCTCAGTTTATTTCGAAGCCCGTTATCGACCGCGAAACACTCAGCAAGGGGATGTTTCTCATTATGCTCGGATTGATAAAAAAGATTGTTTTTGCCGATTACTTAGCTGCCAATTTGGTCGACAGGGTTTTCGAAAGTCCTCAATATTTCACTGGTCTCGATGCACTGATGGCTTCGTATGGTGGATTGCTTCAACTCTATTTCGATTTTGCCGGCTACACCGACATGATGGTGGGTTTTGGTTTTTTGATGGGTTTCACCATCGAGCACAACTTCAACAAGCCGTTTTTGGCAGCAAATATCACCGAATTTTGGCGCAGATGGCATATTACGCTCTACAATTGGCTCAACGAATATGTCTATCAGCCACTAGCATTTGCTTGGCGGCGAGGAGGAAAAGTAATGATTCTGCTGGCAGTGTTTATTACATTCTTTATTTCTGGATTGTGGCACGGAGCTGCTCTCACGTTTGTAACGTGGGGCGTTTTGCACGGAGCTGCCATTGCGTGGGATGTAGTGAGCCTCAATGCGCGTTCTAATATCAAAAAGTGGTTCCCCAAAAAGCTCTATTCGGTAATAAGTATCTTTATTACTTTCCACTTTTTGGTCTTTACAGCTGTATTGCTAAAAGTCCCCAATCTTGAAAAAGCAAAAGAATTTTACAGTTTCATGATCAGCGACATCGATTTTTCGCTGTTTGGAACTTGGTATGCTATTTACTCAACTCCATTTTTACTCATGATTGGTGGTTTGCTGCTTCAGTATTTGCCCATCAAAATGTACACGGGTGTTTTTAATGGTTTTACCAAACTCCACTGGACCCTGAAATCGTTGTTGTTTGCTATTCTTGTTGTTTTGCTCTACCAGCTCTACAGCCTCGATGCCATGCCGTTTATTTACATTAAGTTTTAGCTGTGGAGTATAGTTTATAAAGTTCTTAAAGTTTATAAAGTTGAAAAGTCATAATCAAAAACCATTTTTCCCGTCATTTTTGAACTGATTTACCAATCCAAAGGCATGGTTTCAGATTCTCTCCTAACACCTTCCTTGCAGTCATTCTGAATTTATTTCAGAATCTATATTACTGCAAGGATTGGTATAGTTTTTTAAAAAATAAATCACAAAACTAAAACCAC
>DYON01000057.1 GCA_020720525.1 Acetofilamentum sp. | reverse complement strand
GATATCCATCTGCAATGCAGGTCCCAATCGCAAGTTGATTGGAATAAAGGAGCGGTATTGGATTTCGGTGTAGGTGATTTTTGCACCTATATTAGATACATTCGCCCCAAACGAAAACAAACCAGGAGTTTTACCTAATTCCACTTCCTTTTGATAGTAGAAAGAAACATCGGTAGCCACCGATTGTCCGGGTTTCGATTGAGCACCATTTACAAAAATACCACCAGTGAGGTTCGAATATATATAGCGAAGTGCTACTGCACCACTTATGTTATCGGAAAACTTACGGCAATAAGCACCATCGATTGCAAATTCGTTGGGACTAAACTGTCCAATTTCTTGCCCAACCTGATCGGTAAAAATGATTTCGCCAAGCGAAAAATATCGGAGCGACCCAGCGATGGTTTGATTTTCGTCTATTTTTTTATATCCAGTGATGTATCCCAAGCTAATATCATTTACCAGCTTAACAAGCCAGGGGCTATACGATACCGAAAAACCCATATTCTGATCGATGAAAGCGTATTTGGCGGCATTGTAGTGCATTGAATGTACATCGGGCGTGGTTGCCGATCCAGCATCGCCCATAGCTCCTCCACGAGCATCGGGGGCTATCATTAAAAAAGGAACAGCTGTTGTAATTGTATTTAAAAAATCGCCTTCATCCTGCCCCAAAACTCCGTTGTATGTTTGCGAAAAGGCTATTTGACTTGTAATTACAAAAAACAGTGTCAAAAAGAATACTCTCATAATCGTCTTCATATCTTGTGATAATTTGCAAAGTTAAAAAAAATCATTTTAGGATAACCAATTTTTCCGATTTATCGGCATATTGACCATCGCTGTTTTTAACCCGTATCCGATAAACATAAACCCCACGTGCGAGTGGTGCACCATAGTCGTCGGTACCATCCCACTGAATTGGGTCGGCGCGAAAACCATTGGTATTAACCGATTGATTAATGGTTTTTGATAGTTTGCCAGTAATGGTGAAAATCTGTATCTGAACTTCGAGCCCACAACATGGCTGATTGTGCTCGAACCAAAATTCGGTGTACGTAGTAAATGGATTCGGATAATTCAACACATGCGTAAGAGCAAGCTCTGCCGACGAAGCCACAACAAAATCGATGGTAGCTTCCGAAGAGTTGTTGAGAATATCCCACGCTTTTAATGTCATTGTATGCGGTCCTTCAGCCAGCGATTTGAAAGGATATCGAACTGTACCATTGGTATAGCTATCGGTTTCGGCTTCGTAATAATCGTTGAGTACAATCGAGCCACTTGTGTTTCCGTCAACAGTAACCGTAACATCGTGTCCAATACCAGTTCCCACAGTATTGATCCCATTATCGTCGCTTAAAAAAGCAAGCAAAATGGGGTCTTCGTTCGAGGTACCTCCACTAACAAACTGGTTGGTGTTGAGAAACAATCGAATATCGGGGCCCGCATTATCGTTCAAGGTTGTATCGGCACTGCCACCAATGGTAAATTCTTCGAACCAACCGGTTGCGTCGTCGGAGCCATTTTCGGCATAATAGCTTATTCGCCCATTACCATAAGTGTATTGAATGTCTTTTGGAACCATAAAAGAGAATGAAAACTCGCCATTGGTTATGCTCGCCTTACCTTTGTAGATAACATTCTTCTGCAACATAAACGAGGCCACATAATTTTCAGCTGGATTATTTGCAAGGGTTTTCATTTCAATAGCCTTATCGTAAACCGTTGGATATAATGTTCCATTGAAGCCAGAAAGCATAACGCCCATTGGATCGGCAATATATCCTTTAATAGTAACAAACGACAATGCCGAAATTGTATCGTTGAATACTGCCACGTCCTGCCCATTGATTTTGGTTGTAACAATCGAATTTTTGGGAACCGACATAGTAAGAGCTGGGTCTCCAATGAGCATAAAATTTCGCAAAGCCATAATTGAACCATTATCGGTTTTCGAATAAGCTATCAATTCGCCCAAGGTTGGATAACGACCGCTACTGTTGTCGAATGCAGCTTCGTAGAAAGAAATGTTCAAAGATTCGTTGTGGTTTGCCCATGCTAGACGTGTTGTTGTAAGCAATGCAATTCCACCGCCCACCTTATTAAGAATAACATGTTCGCCAGCAGATGTTCGAGCAGGATCGTCGAGGCGACTAAATTCGCAGGTAGCTGTTATAAAAACAGGCAAATTGCAGGCGTTGGTCCAATTTTGAATGGTTGGAACATCGAGAATGCGCTCGAGTGTCCAACCCACCTCACCACCATGGCCTGTATAGTTGACAATGAGTGCACCTTTTTCGACCCGTTGCGAAATGGCATCGTTCACTTCGGGGCAACGTTCGCCACCAGTGGTACTTACCTGATTGTATGCATCGAGGTAAATTTTATCGATATTGAGAAAATTTGCCGTTGTATCAAGTTTTTTTGCTAATCCATCTGACTGATTGAAATGAAGATTTCCATCGCCATCGTCGGCAACAAAGCAAATCTGATTGCGCCAATCGGACATATTCGAGACAATGCACCCACCAGCGCTGCAATTGCTGCTGCTCACTTCCAATTTTGTTTGGGAGGTGTATTTTTGCAACTTGTTGAGCATAGCATCAGCTTCTTCGGTTGAATTAATGGGCAATCGACCAATAGCAATATCGAGACTACCATTGCAATCGTATCCTTCGGTATCGTCGAGAAGCCCAAAAAAATCGTCGGAAGCATACGAAGATGTTGGATTGAGAGAATTAATCGACTCAAATGTTGGCAACAAATTGTTGTTGTTGGGAACTCTATTTTTATAATCGTACGAAGCATCGCCAACAAGAAGTAGGAATAGCGGCATTTCATCGGGAGCACTGGCTCGGTCGTAAAACATTTTCACAAAATCGCGAATTGCAACTGGGTCTTGCTTGCCTCCAGAGAATTCGTTGTAAATAGTTTGCGGATCGACCACCAAATAGCTGTATCCTTCCAAATCTTGGTGAAGTTGACCAATAGCAGTAGCCTGCGAGCGAAACGAGGAATGCGAAACAATCAGATAATCGGTTTGAGGAAGAGCATGCAAGTTTTGATTCTGTATCAATCCAGTAAAAGCTGGGGTATTGTACAGCAATCCATTGAAGGCGATAAATTGCTTTAGGGTGTCGTTTGGAATATTAAAAGTAAATTCGTTCGATACCAAATTGCCTTGCACCTCAGCTGGCACAAGCGGATTCGAGATATCCCAAACCTTAATAGACGAAGATGCATTTCCGAGTTTATACTCGCAAATATTTCCACTTCCACTCACTACAGGATTTCGGAAGCTCATTTGATTGCCCGAAAAAAGCAAGTTGCGCCAAACAAACACATTAATATAATCGAGCCATCCCGATGCTTGGGTGTTGCCTGATTGGTTGTATGTAATTGAAACAGGTATTGTGTTCGAAGTTGGTAAAAACTGAATATTTCCTGTATTTTGAATTGCATAATCGGATGTGTAGCCCGAAGTAGGAGCAATGCTAATATTGCTTGAATTGGAACCACTCGTGAGAGCAAAAAGTGAAGCAGTAGATGAACGGCCAGCAACACCAGCTCTAATTGACGCAGTTGAATCGGTAATCACATTGGCAAAAGAGAACGAATAGCTTCGATTGAGCGAAATGGACTCGAACACATCGCCAAACCAGTTTTTACCGCTTTTGATAAAGTTGTATTGGTTCAATTCGTAAGAGGAAAAATCGTAAAAACGATCAACTGTATAAGTAGGCGGTGTTGCCACTGAATTCAAGTTCTGCAAACGAAGACCAGTACCATTATCGAAAGTGAGAAAATAATAGCTTTTATCGCTGTACAGATTTATTTCATGGCTGAAATTTGTTCCAGAAACGTAATTCCAGTATTGAATTCCTTCGGCATAGAACAAAATGTAATCGTCAGCATCGAATGCACCATCGCCACCATCTTCGACAAATATTGCATTTTCGGTCAAATCGTCAATTCTATTTCCCGAATTGAGCTCGGGAAGCATTTTTGGTCCATTGCCAAACAATCGGATGTTGGCAGTATTGATTGTTGTGGGATCGATATTCCACGACTCGAGGTCGCTATAACTAATTTTATAAATTCCCGCTTGAGAAGTATTTATTTTGTACCAAGTTCCAGAATTCAGCACCGATTGCGAAGCATAAGCGCGTTTTTGAGTTGGAAGCTCTTTAGTTTTATTTGCAAAAGTATTTTTTACTCTGTAATCGACTAATTTTTCAACTTTCCCTGTGTTACTATTTCTTCTGTAGGAATTTATAAACACAAAAGCGGATGTCGTTTTGCGTATTGTAGAATATTGCACATGAACATCGAAATCGGAAGACAAATCGCTTAAGATTTGCAACGACAATTCAGCTTCGCTTGCTTCGGAAACAGATACAACTTCGATAGTTGGATTGATTGCTTCACTATTGTAAGACAAATCGATTTTCTGAACATAGCATGGAACAGCAGAAAAATCGGATATCACCACATTTCGATCTTTTGCTACAGGAATGGCTTTATCATCGACATTTTCTAATAATCTATTCTGAGCAAAAATAAGCCCTGAAGCAGTGATAAGAAAGCAAAAAAGTAATAGTTTCATACAGTTTAAGACTGGGAAATTTGTGAGAATAACACAATTCTTTTTCTTTTATTGTGCAGATTTTTTCAGATTTTAGATATTGTCCCAATGAATTAGTCAAATATCGAAACAAAATTACATGCAAAATGTAACCTTTCAAAAAAAAAAGAGTATAAATTTTCGAACAAAGTGCAATTATCCAAAAAAAATTGATATTTTTGTCATTAAATTAAAAACCGATGGCCAGACGTTTAACCAAATTCGTATTGGCAGCTGTAGTTGTAACTGCGCTGTCGTTTAGTGATGCAGCAGCACAGGATCCGCATTTTTCGCAATACTATGCAAATCCTTTGTATCTGAATCCTGCTATGGCTGGTACTCCAATTTGCCCACGCCTAATTTTGAATTATCGCAACCAATGGCCAAGCATTTCGGGGCAATATGTCACATACAATGCTTCCTACGATCAACATGTCGATGCTCTTTCGGGTGGAATAGGTGTATTGGTTAATGTTGACCGTGCTGGCGAAGGAACATTAAGTACAACAATGGCAAGTGGTATATACTCCTATCATTTACCTCTCAGCCGTACATTTTCTTTAAGAGCAGGTATCCAAGCCACATTTCTTCAAAAAAATCTTGATTGGACAAAACTAACCTTTCCCGATCAAATCGATCCACGCCACGGCTTTGTGTTCAATACCAATGAAGTTTATCCACCAGATGGACTCACAAAAACCGTAGCCGATTTTTCAACAGGAATGGTTTTATACAGCGAACGGTTTTATTTTGGTTTTTCCGCATCTCACTTAACTACTCCCGACGAAGGATTTATTAGTATTTCGGAGTTGCCTATTAAATATACAGTTCACACTGGTGCTATTATAAGTATTGAAGGTGATAATAGTCGCAAACGCACCATTGAAGAAACAAGCATTTCGCCCAACATCATGTATCAGAAGCAAGCCAAGTTCGAACAACTCAACTATGGCTTGTATCTCAATAAGTTCCCATTTGTTGGTGGTGTTTGGTATCGTCACAATTTCGACAATTCGGACGCTGTGATTGTATTGCTTGGGTTCATACAGCAATCGTTTCGTTTTGGATACAGCTACGACCTTACTGTATCGAAGCTAACAAACGCATCAGGTGGTGCTCACGAATTTTCTCTTACCATTCAATTCGAATGCTCACCAAAAAGAAAACGAATTCGCGCAATAAATTGCCCGTCGTTTTAGTTAATTACTTAACTTTGAACCGAAAATTCTACGAACATGCTCAATAAAATCAGGATTATTAAGGGATTAATCGCATTGGGAATTATTTCCATCGCCTTTACTTCGTGCTACAAAGAAAGATCGCGTACTACAGCATGGTACTACAACGACCCCAAATGGGGGGGCTTTGAAGTTGTCCCTTACGAAGAACAAGAAACCGGACCAGGTTTGGTACTCATTGAAGGTGGTACTTTTGTTATGGGACGCACCGAACAGGAAACACCGTTCAAATGGGACAATGTTCCACGCCGCGTAACAGTTTCATCGTTCTACATGGATATGGCCGAAGTTACCAATGTCGATTATCGTGAGTATCTATATTGGCTCAGCCGTGTATTTGGTGTCGATTATCCCGAAGTTGTGAAACAAGCACTGCCCGATACTTTGGTTTGGCGCTCACGATTGGGATACAACGAACCTTATGTTGAATACTATTTCCGTCATCCAGCTTATGCATTCTATCCTGTTGTTGGTGTAAATTGGGTAAAAGCAAATCGCTATTGCGAATGGCGTACCGACCGTGTGAATGAATACATTCTAATTCGTGAAGGCATTTTGAAGGTTGACCCCAATCAGCAGAACGAAGAAAACTTCAATACCGATGCTTATTTGGCTGGTCAGTTCGAGGGTATGGTTAAAAATGACCTCTACGACCTGAATCCAAACGGAGCTGGTACTCGCAAAGTACGTATCGAAGATGGTATTCTTTTGCCGAAGTATCGCCTCCCAACCGAAGCTGAATGGGAATTTGCTTCTTTGGGTCTGATCGGAAACACCTTGTTCGAGCGCGTTATAGAACGTAGAATTTATCCTTGGAATGGGCACTTGCTTCGTACCGACTATTACAAAAACATGGGTGAATTTACCGCCAACTTCAAACGTGGCCGTGGCGACAACATGGGTGTTGCCGGAAACCTCAACGACGCTGCCGATATCACAGCTCCTGTTTATTCGTACTGGCCCAACGATTATGGCTTGTACAATATGGCTGGCAACGTTGCAGAATGGGTAATGGATGTTTATCGTCCTCTTTCTTTCGAAGATTTTGACGACTTCCGCTCGTTCCGTGGTAACGAATTCATGACCAAACAACTCGACGAAGAAGGTATGATTGCCGAAAAAGATAGTCTCGGACGTATTGTCTGGCGACCTGTTACTCAGGAAGAATCGGCAGGACGTCGCAACTATCGTGCAAGCGACAACCGCAACTACCTCGATGGAGACTTCTCTTCATCAATTTATTTCGACCAAGACATGATGAAAGACGAAGAATACGCAAACAAAGTGATGTATGAGTATTCGAAATCTTCGATGGTTAACAATATGGCACGTGTTTACAAAGGTGGTTCGTGGAAAGATAGAGCATATTTCCTCAGCCCTGGAACACGCCGCTTCCTCGACCAAGAAATGTCAACCGACTATATCGGATTCCGTTGTGCAATGGTACGCGTTGGAAGTCCAATCGGATTCTAACAGTTCCATCAAAAAATATGTAACTTTACCCCCATCTAACCCATGGGGGTTTTTTTATGGAAATAAACACGCTATATCAGAAATTCTGCATTTCGACCGGTGTATCGACCGATACGCGCACATTGAAGCAAGGAATGATTTTCGTTGCGATTAAGGGCGAAAACCTCGATGCAAATGAAATGGTTGGCACTGCCCTCAAGCAAGGTGCTTCGGTGGCTATTACGCAAAATCCAGAATTTAGTAATCACCCCGATTGCTACTTTTGCAACGACACATTGATAGCTTTGCAAGACTTGGCCTTGCTTCACCGCAAACAATTGAAAGCAACCTTTATTGCCATTACCGGCACCAATGGCAAAACTACTACCAAAGAATTGATGCGCGAAGCATTAAGTACAGCTGGATCAGTTCAAGCTACCGAAGGAAATCTGAACAACCATATTGGTGTTCCACTTACTTTGTTGAAAATAAAAAACGACACCGATTTTGCCATTATCGAGATGGGCGCCAATCATCCGGGCGAAATTGACGCACTTTGCAAAATAGCTTTGCCACATTACGGGCTTATCACCAACATCGGGCATGCGCATCTCGAAGGATTTGGAGGTTTTGAAGGTGTGGTAAAAACAAAATCGGAACTCTATCAATTCATCAAGCAAAACGGTGAAGCCGTGTTTGTAAACGAAGACGACCAGCTATTGATGTCGCTTTCTGCATCGCAAAAACAAATTCGTTACGGAAACAAAACACTTGCTGCAAAAACTGAGATTAACAACATTCCCCAAATTGAAGTTGATTGGACCTATAATAATAAGGTATATAAAACATCGACCCAATTGATTGGTGATTATAATTTGCCGAACATTCTAGCAGCCATTTCGATTGGTTTGCATTTTGGAGGCGAAGCCCAATCGATTCACGAAAAACTGATAGCCTACACACCTGGGAATATGCGTTCGCAATGGGTCGAAACTGCCCGCAACAGCATCATTCTCGACGCATACAACGCCAATCCGTCAAGTATGTCGAAAGCAATTTCAAATTTTCAGGCAATGAAGGGCGAAAATAAGATTGTTATTCTTGGCGACATGCTCGAATTGGGAAAATACGCTGCCGACGAACATCGCAAGATACTTGAACAGCTGGCAACTATGAATTTGCATAAAGTATTTCTTGTAGGACCCGAATTCCTTAATTGGAAAGAAAAATTTCCCACTTTTGCTTTTTTCGCCAGTACCAGCAACGCAATTTTGGTACTTCAAACTCAACAAATATCGAATAGTTTATTGCTTTTAAAAGGTTCGCGAGGCATTGGAGTTGACCGCATCAAAGATATTTTGTAGCATGGAAATCGAAACAACCAGCCAATGGCATTTTGGACTTGGAATGATGTCGGGCACATCGCTCGATGGAGTCGATATTGCATATTGTGGCTTTCGATTGGGCAGCTCGGGCTGGGAATTTAAAATTGAACAAGCCGAAACCATTCAATATTCGCAGTCGATGCTGCAAATGCTTCGGCGAATGCCCGAAATGGGTGGAGTTGAACTCGTTGCAGCCGACAGAAAGCTTGGAAGCTATTATGGAAAACTTGCAGCCGATTTCGTCGGAAAGCATAAAATAGAGCCCGATTTTGTTGCTTCGCATGGTCATACTGTGTTTCACAACCCAGCTTATGGCTATACATTTCAAGCAGGGCTTGGAGCCAACATTGCATCAGAAGTCGGAATTCCAGTTGTTTGCGATTTTCGCAGTGGCGATGTAGCTCTGGGGGGGCAAGGCGCACCTTTGGTTCCAATGGGCGATGAACTTCTATTTGCGCAATACGACGCATTGGTAAACTTGGGTGGATTTGCCAATATTTCAATGAATATAGATACCAAACGCCTAGCTTGGGATATTTGCCCCGTGAATATTGTATTGAATCGTTTCGCACAAATTAAAGGCTCCGACTACGACAAAAATGGCGAATGGGCACAATCGGGAACTGTTTGCAGCGAACTTTTGAAAGAATTAAACAGTATTGCATATTATTCGCAGCAACAGCCCAAATCGCTCGGTCGTGAATGGGTTGAATTGGCTTTTCTCCCCATAATTCAGAATTATATCCATTTAAGTATCGACGATATTTTAAGTACAGTTGCACACCATGCTGCAACGCAAATAGCAGATGCTGCCTCGAATTGCGAAAGAGTATTGTTTTCGGGAGGTGGTGTGCGAAACACATTTTTGATGGGGCTTATTCGTTCGAAAATAGGTGAAGTTGCCATTGTAGCCGACTCTATGCTTATTGACTTTAAAGAAGCAATGATTTTTGCATTTTTGGGCTGGTTGAGAATAAACAACAGCAACAACACCATAGAATCGGCCACAGGAGCCAAAAAAGCCTTGAGCTCTGGCGCCATTTATTTGCCATAATAAAACAACAGCAACAAACGTTTTAATTAACAGCTTGGTGTTGACAACATCAACCTCGTTGCAAAACGGGTATTGCAAAATGGGGGTAACTTTACGGCAAATTCAGTATTTATGTTAACGACTATTTTTCTTCAGATTGTACAGGGTGCCGACACAGCAGTTGCCGACACAGTTAAAAAAACAGTTGAAGCTGCTACGCAGCAATACGACACGCTCTCGTATTGGGATTTAATGCAAAAAGGTGGCTTGTTTATGATCCCCATAGCTGCCTTGCTTGTAATTGCTATCTATATCTTTTTTGAGCGATTTATGGCAACCAACAAAGCCGCCAAAGAAGATACCGGTTTTATGGCCAACATTAAACAGTATATTTTGGAAGGGAAAATCGATTCGGCTTTGGCTACTTGCCGCAGCAACCCTACTCCAATGGCTCGAATGATTGAAAAAGGCTTACAACGAATTGGAAAACCGCTCAACGACATTTCGGCAGCCATCGAAAATGTTGGAAAACTCGAGGTTGCCAAACTCGAAAAAAGTGTTGGATTCCTTTCCACCATTGCCGGTGTTGGGCCTATGTTGGGGTTTTTGGGAACAGTGAGTGGAATGATTTCGGCATTCTACGATTTATCTAAATCGGGCAACAATATCGACATCGGTATTTTGTCGGGTGGTATTTACGAAGCTATGGTAACCACATTAGCAGGTCTCATTGTTGGTATTTTGGCCTATTTGGCCTACAATATCATTGTTGCACGGGTTGAAAAAGTGGTGTATATGCTCGAAGCCCGTACGACTGAGTTTATGGATATTTTGAACGAACCCGCATAAGCGAATAGTTATGAATATTAAAACCAGAAATAAGCGCTCTGCCGAATTCAATTCCTCTTCAATGGCGGACCTTGTGTTCCTGCTGCTCATTTTCTTTATGCTCACTTCTACGCTGGTAAGTCCAAACGCCATTAAGCTTTTGTTGCCTAGCAGCAACAGCGACCGCACCATGGCTCCCAACAAAGCTGTGAATATTTACATCGACGATAATTTCCAGTATTTTGTTGAAGAAGTTCCCGTGGATGCAAATGGTCTGAAAACAGGACTTGCTCGGCAGCTCGAAGGACAAACCGAAGCTTCGGTGGTACTACGAACCGATGCTACAGTTCCAATTCAGTTTGCAGTGAATGTAATTGACATTGTGAATGCCATCAACAAGCAAAAAGGCACCAAACACAAAGTAATTCTTGCAACTCGGCCCGAAGATCAGCCGTAAACACTAAAAAATATTGTCATGGAAAAGAAACGTAAAAGACTCGCCGCATTGTTCACCCTGCTTTTCAGCACGGGAATAGTTCTATTGTTGCTTTTTATGTATTCGTTTCGCACTCCCTTGCCCCTTCCAGAAGAAGAAGGCGTTGTGATTGAACTCGGTGGCGGCGGTGGCGGCGGTGGAAGCGATACCTACGATCCTGTTTTCGACAATATCAACTCATCGAATGCCAATACTGGCAATTTGAACGAAAATTACGTTACCCAAGGTACCGAAGCTGTGAATTATAGTGCTGGTCAAACAAGCACCGGAAACAACAACAACAGCAACAACTCGAACAAAGTTGACAACCACATTACCAATTTCACTTGGGGACAAGGAACTGGAACAGGCAATGGTAATGGTAGCGGAACTGGAAGTGGTACAGGCAGTGGAAACGGAACAGGAACGGGATCGGGCGATGGACCAGGAGTTGGCCCAGGCAGTGGTCCTGCTTATTCGCTCAATGGTCGCAGCGCGAAAAGTATTCCTAAACCCAAATACACCGAAGACGATCAAGGAAAAGTGGTTGTAACCATTTGGGTCGATAAACAAGGAAATGTTACGCGCGCCGAGCCAGGCGCCATTGGAACCACCGTTTCGAATCCATCGTTGTGGAATGCAGCCAAAACTGCGGCTATGCAAGCCAAATTTTCAGTAAACAGCAATGCTCCCGAAGTGCAAAAGGGAACCATTACCTACAGCTTTATAAAGTTGAATTAGGAAACACGGCAACAGCAACTTGCCCTAAATCAGGGTTTTGAAGAATACTACGCGGTTCAACTGAACTTTTTAGCATTCCAAAATGAACTATATCTTTTGTCAAAATTTAAAAAAACTTCCTCAAAATTCCTCAAAATATCCAGCTCAAAAAACCACCAAACTCCTTGCAAAGTGCGTAGAAGATTTTATTAACTCTTTGTTAGAGCGACTGTAAATACATAGATTTAGAATAGAGCCAAAACTATTAGCCCCCATTTGTTTTTTGATTTTTAATTCACTTTTGCCCGAGAAAAACAACTTTTTTCATCAGGGAATAAGTGGTACCCTTTCGACCTAAATAGATGGCAGTGATTGTCCGAAATAATCTGTCATGCTGAGACCACCAACAAAGGCGCGCCTTTGCAACCTAAAAACAAATGACAAACCCC